>CALXJE010000010.1 GCA_944388545.1 uncultured Clostridia bacterium | reverse complement strand
GCTGCTTCTTTTAGTGTTGCCGTGTCACTTTTGTTTGTTGCTTCATTTGCTCTTCCTATTATTCCGCTATTATTTAATGCTAGGATTATTGCCGCTGCTAGTATTATCATTATTATTATTGTTATTACCAGTACTATTAATGATATTCCTTGTCTTTGTTCTTTCTTTTTTCTCATTTTTATCTTCCCCTTTTTATTTAATAATTATTTATATAAATATATTAATTTGTTAACTTATCATAAATATAGTTTGTATCTGCATACATCTTTTTAAAACTATTATATTCTGTTTGAGAGTATGTTTTTACTCCCTGCTCATATTCATATATTGCTTTTTCAAGCGGTACTACTTTAAAATTCTTTTTACCGCTTACTGTTTTAATATATGTATATATTGGTGTCACTTTATTATCTACTATTTTCTTTTCATCACCTTTTTTAGAAACTGTAACTGATGCAACTGCACCTAATTTTGTATAATAATCACTTTGGTGAGATACAAAATTCCCAAGTGAATATATTACAAACGCTTGTTTTTCTGTACCATCAGCCTGCTTTACTGTCTTTATTTCATATGGTTGAGGTACATGTGGGTGAGAACCAAAAACTATGTCTACACCATTTGAAACTAAGAAATCTACTAAATCTTCTTGTGTTTTATTTTGAGTCGTTTGATATTCTTGACCAAAATGCATAGAGAATATTATAAAATCTACATTTTGTGATTTCATATAGTCTATATCTTTTTTCATTTTATCTTTATCAATTATATTAACACAATATGGGGCACTACTAGGAATTGGTATCCCATTTGTACCATATGTATATGAAGCTATACCAAGCTTTATGTTGTTTTGCTCAAATATAAGAGGATTAGTATCTTCTGTAAGATAGGTACCTACAACCTTTAAATCTTTACTTTGAGCGTTCTTTATAGTTTCATTAAGACCTCTTAATCCCTTATCTAAAGCATGATTATTTGCAGTAGACACTATATCTATTCCCATATTTTTTACACCGTCTAAAAGTTCAACTGGACTATTAAAATTAGGATAATTAGAAGGTGCAAATATATTTCCTGCAACTGGAACTTCTAAATTAATCATGGATACATCTGATTCTTCAAATATATATTTTATATCAGAGAATATAGGATCAAAATTATATGTTCCATCTGAATTTTTTACAGATTTAAATACTGTATCATGTATTAATAAATCTCCTCCTGCACTTATTTTCAACTTATATTCCTCTGGTTCTTTTGGCACTTCAACTTTCACTTTATCATCACTTTCTTTCCCAGAATATATATCTATATTTTTATTATCTTTATTTAATACTTTAGTAAATAAAAATACTAAAGCTACAATTATCAATATAAATATAATTAAAGTAATCACAAACTTAGAATAATTAATCTTGTATTTTTTCCTTCTTCTTTCCATATAACTTTCTCCTCAAATTAAAATATCCCAAAAAGTTTCACCTTTTCTTTTTCAATCCTTACAATACTTCCAGTCTCCATATTCATCATTTCATAATTTTTATTTCTTCCATCTATTACTTCTTTATTAGGTGTATATATAAGCCATTTTGTTGTTCTTTCTTCTTCATTTATCTCTCCATCTACACAATAATTTAGTTGTTTTATTTCTACTGTATAGCCCATTGTATATTTCTTGCCGTTTTTGTATATACCAGTAGATAATTTATAATATCCACTAGAATAATCATCTTTGTTATCTTTATCAGAATACCAAACATATACCCCTCTGTCTGTAAAATTTATATAGCCTCCATTTTCTGTATTCCAATTTCCAGAGATTAGTCCCTCAACATTTAGCGCACTTACAATATTTACAAATATAACTATTGTAATTACTACGCCTGTTAATCCCAAAACTATTGCTGTTGTACCTGATTTTCTATAATATCTTTTTACAGCTAAAATACCAAATGTTATTGCAAGAATTGCAGCCGGAAAAGATATGAAAAATATCATTGAAAGAACTACTGATATTAATCCAAAAAATATAGATGCTATACTATACAGTTTGCCTGCTAACATATTACTTACCTCTCTTATTATCTTGTCTATATGCTACTACATTTAGTAAAATTATTCAATAGATTATATTGTTTTTATTTATAATTAAATATTATTAAAATACTTCTTCCTGTCTTTATATAAACATATTTTAGCTATTAAAATATTAAGAGCTTTTATATTATATAAAGTGAAATACGAAAACTACTACCACTAGCTAAATTATTTGAACCACGACTAACACGAGCAGATGATGGGAATTCTACACCATTGTTGTAAAAAGCCCCTCCTCTATAAACACGATTAATAGATGATTCTACTTCCATTGTCCATTCATATGCATTACCCGCCATATCATATATATTCTTTGCTTTCCAATTTTCATGTTCCCCCTGTTTTTACTATATTAAACATACTAGTATTTTTACTTTATTACATAAAAAGCCAGCTATACTTTATTTAGTATAACTAGCTCCTTTATTTATATCTTCTATGTTATTTTGTATGCAAAAAGTCACACCTGAATTATATCCAGATTCTCTTTGTATATATACAGCTATTATATTTATATATTCTTTAGTTAACATTTATTTTTCTCTTTTCTTGTTACTTTTTAATTTAATATATTGATATTATTCCATATACTATTTTACTTTGTCAAGCACTCATTTTTATTTGTAATATTTATGTAACAAAAAGTCGAAACTGTACATATTTTATCTTTTTAATCCAAACATATGCATATCTCTTGCATAATATTCCTTATTTATTTCTTTAAGCATTTTTGCTCCTACTACTGAAAATAATATACCATTAATTCCATAAGATAAATTACAATATACATTTGGCATTCCTATTATTTCATCTATTATAGGGAGAGAATCTTTAGTTTCTGCAAAAACTCCACTAAAACAGCATTTTACATTTATATCTTTTAGTCCAAAAAATGTTTCTTGAAGTGTTTTAAATAGTTTTCTATATCTACTATTTGATAACTGCTTTGCTATAACATCATTATTCTCTTTAGCCGTAATCCTTGTCATTTGGCCTCCAAATATTATTCTATCATCTTCTGTAAATCTCATATAATTAAATGGGACATCCGTATTTCTAGCTGTGAAATTTGTGTAATAGTTTTTTAAACTGTCTATTGGCTCTGTCACTATATTATATGTTTTATATAACTCTATAGGAATTTCAGGAAAATACTTAATAACTTCTGCCCCTTCTGTTATTATTACTTTGTTTGCCTTTATTTTAAATTTATTATTAGTTATAACATCAACATAATCCTCTTTACTCTTTATTTCATACGCTTCTGTATGTTCATATACTCTTACATTTTCTTTTTTAGATATATAACTAATTATTTCTTTTGTAAATTCATATATATTCATTGTAGCACTTGCATCTTCTAATTCTATCCCATATTTTAAATCTATAATATTACTTTCATTTAAGAACTTTGCTCCTATTCCTGCATTTATTTTCGTGTTATATTCTTTTACTATAGCATTCTTATTCATATATTTATCTGTATAATATACCGAATTTGTCCTTTTAAAATTTATACTATTTTTATTCCCTAATTTAGAAACTATCTTTTTTAGTTCATCAATGCTATCTATCATAAGATTAATACATTTTTTAGTCTTTTTTTCTCCAATAATTTTAGTGAGTTTACTAAGCTCCATTCCAAGTTGTACATCAATTATTCCTATATTAGCACTAGTACTTCCATATCCTACTATATTTTTATCAACAACCACAACATTATATCCTTCTTCTGCCATATAATATGCAGTAATAGCACCACTTACACCCGCCCCTATTATTAAAATATCACAATTAATATTTTCATTTAAATAATTATATTGCTCATTATTTTTACTTATTTTTTTAAAGTATAAATTACCATCTACTAATCTCAATTTATTCACCTCTTTAATATTATTAATATATTTGGAAATTTTATACATTTTTTATTAATATATGGAATATATATGATAACTTGTACATATATATATACTAATTCAAATGAGGTGATAAAAATGAACAAAACTAAACTAACAAAAAAAATACTTTTTATATTTTTACTTGCTATATTTATATATTCTCCTATACTTGCATATACAAGTGTAAGCAATTTCAATCCTAAGTATGGCGTTCTAACGGCTAGAACTAATTTTAGGCCCAAACCATCAACTAGCTCTAAAGTAATATCAGTACTACCGAAAAATACAGCTTTAAAGTTAGTTGGTCAATCAGGTAATTTCTATATTGTTCAACTTGGAAACAATCAAGTTGGATATGTTAGCAAAGACTATGTAAAATCTACTTCTAGCGCTCCTTCTGGCGCATCAACATATACTAACATGACAGCAAAAATTGCAACTGTAACTGGAGATAATACTAATCTTAGGAGAGGTCCTGGTACTACCTTTAGTTCTATTTTAAAATTAAAAAAAGGAACTAAAATAAAAGTGATAGGAAGTATAAATAATTTTTATTTGGCAATTACTAATGATAATACTGTTGGAATGATATCTAAAGACTATGTAAATTTAAGTGGTAATACTACTTCAAATACAACCTCTGGAGCAACAAGTTCTCAGGATGAACAATATGTACTAAATTTAATTAATAATTATAGAGAAAAAAATGGAGTACCTAAACTTTCAATGGGAGTTAAGTTGTTGAAAATGGCTAGATTAAAGGCAACTGATATGGTAAATAAAAATTATTTTTCACATACTTCTCCTACTTATGGTTCTCCATTTGATATGATGAAAAACTATGGTTTAAGTTATAAAATGGCTGGAGAAAATATTGCAGGTAATCCTAGTTTAGAAGGTGCTGTCAATTCATGGATTAACTCTTCTACACATAGAGAAAATCTTTTATCCAAATCTTACAATTATGTAGGAATCGGAATAGCAAAAAGTTCTACATATGGATATATTGTTGTGGCAATGTTTGCAGGAGTATAATACTATATAGATTTTAATATATCTGAAATCTTAGCCTTAACTAATGTATAGTGTTTTTTCTCTCTAAATCCTATACTCTCATACCATGATATAGGAAAGGTTGTAAGAGATTCAACACTACTTTCAATTTCATCAACATTGTATTTGTTTTTAGCTTTTACTATTATTTTACTAAGAAGTTTGGTAGCTACTTTTTTTCTTCTATGATCGGGATGGACTATTAATATGTGTGAATTAATTATAACCTTGTTATATTCTGGTTTTAACATACATAGTCCTATCCCGATAATTTTTTGATTTTCAGTTGCAACAAAACACAAGTCTTTATTCATTCTATAATGCATAAGTAAGTATTTTTCTGTTATTTCCTTTGTCCATTTTATTTTTTTATCTTTTTTATATGAAGTAATTATGAGGTTTATAGCCTCATCTAAATCTTTTTTATTAAATAAACGAATTCTCATAATATCACCATCTGTCATATTATGAGAATTTATTTATATATATATTCTTAATTTAGAATTAAATTTATTTTTTATTCTTCTGCTTTAAATTCTATAACTCTAGCACTTGTTACTTGAGATGAAATTCCATTTGCTATATCATATCTATATACTCCTATATCATCTTTTACTTTATAAAAAATAGTTCCATTTATCATATCTAATATTTGCACGTTATCTTCTAATACTTTTTGGTCTTCTTTTAAACTAGCACTAGATTTATATAATTTATTTCCATCTTTTGTATTTATATAATATACAATATTATCATATACGCCCATATATGAGTATCCGTCCATTCCTATATACGCATTTGATACAGCTCCTGTTTTAGAAATTGCAGTTACTTGTCTATTGCTTTTTGCTATTTTATATAACTTATTTCCGTCTTTTATATTTACAAAATATATATTTTTATCATCTTGCACTATTCCGCCTGATGATGCATCTTTAACAAGAACTGTTTCTCCTTTTCCATCTTTATTGTATCTTACTATATTTTTATCTTTATTTACAATATATATATTGTTATTATCAACTAATAACTGAAGTATTTCACCTGATATTATTTTAGATAATTCATTTTTTTCATCAAGATAATATACTCCTGTTTCCACGCCTTCTCCATTTAAATATACATAAATGTCATCTCTATATAACGTATAACCTTTAACATTTTTTTCTACTAATACCACAGCTTTGGAATCTTTTTCTTTAGTATTTATTTTTACTAAATTTCCATCTTTTATTCCATATAAATTATTATCTTTAATACTAATTCTTGTTATTCCAACACCTTCATCAATCGTTGTTTTTTCATTAGAAGTTGTAGACATGCTTTTAAGTTGATTTGGAGAATCATAAGTATATGTCTCACTTACATAATATATTTTATAATCTTTCATACTTGATATTTCATCTGGCAAAGTTTGCACTAGCCTATGCTTAGTATTATATATATAAAATTGAAATATTACATAAACAGAAATAATCAAAATAAAAATGAGCATAAACCAAGTTCTTTTACTTACTTTGCTAAGAGCATTTTTTCTTTTTTCTTTTTTCTTCTTTTTTAAATACTCTTTTCTGCTTAATATTTCATCTTGATTTAAGCCCATACTATGCATCTAATTCACCTCTATCAGTTTCACTAAAATTATTGCTATCATTATACTTCAAAATTGATAGAATATCAATGAAATTAGAATATTTTTTATAATATTGTTAGAACTTAAACTAGGCAATAAAGAAAAATATTATAATACATTTAACATATAGTTAAGTATTTTTACCTACATTATCTTCTATCATATTAAATAGATTTATTTCATTTTTATCAAAAATAATATTACTAGAATTATCTTCTCTTACTAAGTTTTTTAGTTCTAATTTTAATCTAGCTATCCTTTTTTCATAGCTTGCTATTTCTTTTGCTACTTTAACTCTTCTATAACTACATTTTGAGCAGTCTACTTTTCTAAAAGAACTATATACTTTTAATATTTCTTCTCTTTTTTGATTATACCTAATATCATTATCATTACTCTCTGCTAACTTAACATATTTTTTATCATTACATTCTATTTCTACTTTTAAATCAAATGTTTCTTCTATCATATATCCATATACTACATATGGTATTCTCATATTATGAAATATCTCTATATATTTACTCAGACTATTATTTGGAAATCCTACTTTACATATATTATTACCATAACATGTTTTAACAAGTTCTAAAACCATTGATATATATTCCGCATCACTTCCTAGTGCTACAAAAAATGAGCCTATTTCTACAAAACATATTTTATCTCTATTTTCTTCTTTTAACACATTATATAATTCTTCAAACATAAAAAAACACTCCTCTCGAAATTACAATAAGTTATGTTAACTCACTGTAACTCCGCTAGGAGTTAACTCCGCTTTAGAAAAACTCACGATTTTCATGACGAGTTTTCTAAATCTTAGCACCTGCGGTATGTTTATCTTTTCTCCATGTATGCATACATCTTATCTAGTCTTGTGAATATCAGGACCAGTTCTACACTACATAAAGTGCTAAGCGGAAGCCGCTAAAACTGCCGCAAAAAGACGGACTATTGTAGAGACGATAAGACGCCGGGTAGTTAGAACCGATGCCCGAACAGTAACCACCGCGATAAACACGGTAATTAGAACTATAGGCCTCCATTGTCCATTCGTACACATTTCCTGCTATATCATATATATTCTTTGCTTTCCAGTTTTCATGTGCTCCTGTTTTGGCAGGATTATTTGGGCTTACACTTGTTCTATCTGGATTATTCATATAATTTCCCCATGATGTACTATCATTTACATTATGGTCTTCATCTGCTATAAATCTTAATACTGCATCCCACTGCACACTATATATTAATGTTGATTTTACTGAAGTGCTTGACTTATATAAATTTCTTGACAGTTCTACTGCTCCTTTTCCTTGATTTTTACTACTAGATGTTACATCTCCTTCTGCTGATGTCATACTTGGTCCCCATCCTACATAATTATATACATATGCATCTTTTCTTACTACCATATTTGTTGTTCCATTAGCTACATTTGTCCTCTCTGTTTCACTTCCTGCTTCATATCTTCCTATATAAAAGCCTCCATATTTTTCTACACTTGCTTTCACTTTCTTATATTCTGCATATTCTCCTGTTAAATCATTTGCTTCTGTTATTGTTGTATTATATGAATATGGCTCTGTATAGTATGATGCTAATCCTGATGCTGGTGCATTATTTGACCATGCTGTTCTCTCAAACTCTGATATATCTACTGGCACCCATACAAATTGGTTTCTTGTTGTCTTTGCATCTGCATCTGTTGATACTTTCTCCGTTCCTTCATATATTACTAAACCACCTTGTATAGTGTTTTCTCCTTCTATATCTGATACTGTAAATCCTTCTGCACTGTTGCTGTTGATATTTTACC
>CALXJE010000009.1 GCA_944388545.1 uncultured Clostridia bacterium | reverse complement strand
TTTTATCAGTTTCTTCTAACAATTCAGGTGCTTCCACATAAGTTGATTTATGCGTATCTACAATAACCAACAAAGTTTCTTTATCTACATTTTCTATTGCCACTTCTTTACTAATCAATATATCTTCATATTCTTCTTCTTTTTCAAGCGACTTTTTGAAATTTTGTAAAGTAGTTGTATTATTACTATCAATAATATATGCATTTTTGTTAAGACTTTTTGCTAAACGATAAATTCCCATACTAGAGCCCATAGAGTCAATATCTGGATTAGTATGTCCCATTATCATTACTTTACTTGCATCTTTTATTAAGTTTTCTAAAGCATGTGCAATAATTCTAGCTTTTACTTTTGTTCTTTTTTCTACTTCTTGTGCTCTTCCTCCAAAGAATTTATATATTTCATTTTCACGAATAACAGCTTGATCTCCACCACGTCCTAATACAATATCCATGGCTGCTTGTGCGGATTTGTATTTTTCTTTATCTGTTGTTCCTTCATTTGATACTGCAATACTTAAAGTAAATTGTACATTTTCTTTAGTTGTAATTTCTTTTATTTTATCTAAAATACTAAATTTATCTTCTTTTACATTTTCTAAGTATCTTTGTTCAAATAAGTATATATATCTATCTCTATCAGGTTTTATTAAAATACCATTTGTTTGATTTGTCCATTCATAAATACATTTATCAATTTGTGCAATAACCTGTGGTCTTTCTTCACTTTCTAGTTGTAACATTGTTTCTTCGTAATTATCTACCATTAAAATAGATACACAAGATTTTGAATCTTTATATTCTTTCTGTAATTTTTGATTTTCTGTTTCATTTAAAAAATATAAAATAATCGTATATTCTGTTTCTTTCCTTTTGTCTTTATTTTTAGAATGAACAAACTTTCCAAGAACTTTATAATAATTTTTGCCAATCTCTAATTGCTTTACAATATCTTTATCAGTTTTATCTTTTCTATTTTTGATTTCATTTGTTATATCAATTAATAAATCATTAATATAATTATTAATATCAATATTTGCAAATTCTGAAATAAATTTACTACTTTTCCATATTACATTTCCGTTTGTTTCCAATATAATCAAAGGAAATGGTGAATTTATTAAACTACTTTTAGCTGCAGTATCAACTGTTAAAGTTAAATCTTGTAAAGTTTCTGATATTTCACTTTTTCTTTTTTTATTTGCATAATATGTATAAGCCATTACCAAAAGAAAAACAATAATAGATGGTAATATCATATTATAGTTTTCTATACAAATAATAATCATTAATATTAAAATAATCCCTAAATATATTTTAGTTCTTGAAATTATATTTTCAAAAACCTTTCTATTGTTATTTTGCATGTATATTCTCCTTACATTTATTCTATTTTATTTTACTAGTAAAATCACATTTTGTCAAGGTTAGCTAAGTATACATAAAGCTTGATGTTAGTTTTTAAAATTATTTTTTATAAAAGTATTGAAGAATTACTTTTATTATAATAAAATACTTTTAAATATATACAAGGAGGAAAAAGAAATGGAAAGTGCCAAAAAAAATAAGAAAAAAATCGTTATTGCATTAGTTATATCTTTAGTAGCTATTTTAGCTATAATCTCTATTTTTTATATTTTGATAAGCAATAATCAAAATACTACTAATGAACAAGGAACTACTGCTAAGCAACAAAATGTAGAGCATGAAAATGATACTTCTGAAGTTCAAGCTGGTATTATGGATATGAATAATACTAATAATGTAAAAATAGAAAATGGTATTAAAACAAATACTTCTGAAGTTCTTTTAAAGGATAAAACTTTTGAAAATATGAAAGTTACCAATATTAGGCTTGTAGCAGAAAATGGTATAACTACTTTTACAGCAGAAGTAATAAATGATTCTGATACTGATTTTAAAGAAAAAGAACTTAATATTGTTTTTACCAATGAAGATGGCTCTATTTATACTGTTTTAAGAGGTTTTTTACCTGATCTTAAAGTGGGAGAATCTAATACTATTGATACAAGTATTCCTCAAGACTTATCTAATGCTTATGATTTTACTATTGAAGAATTAAAATATATAGAATAATTTATTTAAAAAAGCATCTAGTTTTTTAATATTTTTTAATAAAAAAAGAAACTTTTTGGAAGCTACTTTTTCAGTAGCCTCATTTTTTAAGTTTCTTCTTTTTTTATATGTTAAAATTTTTATATTCACTATATCCTTTAAATAAAATTTCAATACTTTTCTTATTTTATTCTTAAAGTTCCGTCTGATTGTTGTATTAATTGAACATCAGATTTTAAGCAAACCACAGGTCTTATTCCACCACTATCTGTTACAGATCTTTCAACTATTTCTCCATCATCATTAACTAAGAAAATAATCTTACTATTATTCGAATAATTGAAGGAAGGTGAAGCTATAAATATTCCTCCTCCATAAGCTAATAACCTATCATCTGGTTTGATTTCAACATCGCTAGATGTTGTATATCCTCTTTTGTCCCTCGCGTAATAACGATAATTAGTTCCGTATATTTTATTACGAGAATTCAATAAGATTTCTATCGTTGGTCCTCCAATAGCATATTCTGCTTTATCTCCTTTGAAAACACTCCAAGCATTCGTATCTAACAGATACGCAACTGCTTTCATATTGTCATATTCACTTGTAAAGCCTTTTGTAACAAAATATTCTTTATTTAAATTTCTTATTGCATTATCTGTTATATCTGATGAACCCGAATAATCCTTACATACATCAGAAAGTATTGTATCATAACCATTTATTGATGAACCGTTTTTACCCGGTGGGCAATAATCATTTGGTATATTATTATCAGCAATCAAATAAATATTATTATCATCAGCATATAATATACTCCAGCTATACACTGCATCATTATATTCACAAGAATAATTCGTCACAGATTTTCCATAAAAATAACTTTCTTTACCAACAATATCTTCTGCTGATACAATACCTACTGAAAAAGGATTGCTTATTTTTACATTAATTGCTCTGTTTCCTGCATTATCAATTACATTAGTCCATAAATAATATGTTTCTCCAGCAACTATATTGGTATTAACTATTGTTTCTCCGTTAGTAAACCCTATCCAATTTGTTGGTTCGACAGTATTAGAAGTACTCCATGCATACTGTAGTGTTTTTAATCCTGAGCCTCCTTCATCATTTGCAAGTAATTTTACTTTTATAGCATCTTTTTCCATTTTAGTAGAAGTATTTTCTAGTGTCTCTGTACAATTTATCTCCATTTCTGCTCCACAATAACTATATGTTCTATAAGTATTGAGATGTTCTGCACAATAATACACAACTATACTACGACCACACACATTGCAGTACCAAGATACCCTGTAATCAGCATGATTATTACACTGACTATTAAAACAATTCGCACTATAATAATCTACTACTTGCCCTGTACCACCAATAATTCCTGGGCATGTTCCACTAGATATTCCACATTGTCCTGGGGAAGTACTAAAGTAAGAACTATGAACAGGGCAATGATAATGTTCTACACCGAATGTATTATTGCAAATATTACAATAATATCCTTCTTTTCCTTCTGGATTTAATAAGGGAATATTTCCACCATTAGAGTCAAGTGTTACAGTAGGTGGTATATTATCAACAATAGTAATTGTATTACTTCCTGATATATCACTATAATTTGCATTTGTTGTATGTATATACCAATATACTGTTGTTGTTCCTGCTGAAGTTCTACTAGGTTTTGATGTACTTCCACTTGATGAATAATTACTTGATGTTAATTCCGCTGATGTACTATAGTAAATTGTACAACCACTTTTTGGCTCATTTACAACTAATGTAATTGTATGACTACTTCCATCATAATTACCACTATAGTTTGAAGCTGTTTTTTGTATAGCTTTTTTGTTTATTGTAAATTGTTTTGTATTTCCTGTTAATGTATAATTGTTTTTATTTTTTCTTCCTCCACTTACACTTGATATACTTGCTGTTGATGTATGTGTTCCTGCATTTGTTGCTGTTGTTCTTGTAACATTAATTGTTTCTCCACTTACTCCACTTGTTGCACTTGCTGTTGGTCCTTGT
>CALXJE010000008.1 GCA_944388545.1 uncultured Clostridia bacterium | reverse complement strand
AGCATATAAACCATAGTATCTAACAACATTAAAATATTTATCATAAATATGAATAATAAGTCTTTTGATAAATTCATAAACATGTATTTTTTCAATAACTCGTTTGTTGTCTTCGTGTCTGTCATACATCAATAAAAAGTTGCTATATTATATAGCAACTTAAAAGATATAAAGATACTTAATATATTAACTAACTGTTATAGTTGTTTCCGTATTATTTGAAGTAGTAGTTAAAGTATTGCTGTCTGGAACTAATGTTATTGTAACCGTATAGGTATATGAGTCACCTATTGTAAATATACAAGATACTGGACAAGAGTTATAGTTTAGAAGTTTACAACATGTTGAACCACAAATACCAGATACTGATACTATAGCAAATTCTCTAAAAACTTGAGCAAACGTTATTATTCCACCAAATGTTAAATGTCTAATATCTCCTGTAGATACACCTGAGAAAGTAGACGTATTGGTAAAAGTCTCATTTTTAAATCTTACTGTTTCAACAATACTAAACGTAGCTGTTGTTGGATTCAATTTTATCAATCCTTTCTTAATAGATTATACATGCAGTTTAGCATATATTATACTATATGAAAAAAAAAGAATTAATGTGCAAAAAAAGCTGGTAGTAATTTAAAAATACTACGAGCTTCTAATAATATTATTTACCGAAAATTTAAAATTATTCAATAGTTAATTTAATAAATACTTTTTTACCTTTTTTAATAATAATATATCCTTTTTCAAATTCAGACATATCAATTAAATGTTTATCATTAGTTATTTTGTTATCATCTATAGAAATTCCGCCTTGGTTTACTAAAGTTCTTGCTTGTCCCTTAGATGGAGCTATATTGGAAGCAATTATAGCATCTAATATATTTAATTTGTTATTATTAAATAAATGTTTTGATATTAATATATTAGGCATATTATCATTATTTGATGCATTTTCAAATAGATCTTCAGAAGTTTTTTTTGCTTTTATGGCCTCTTCCTGGCCATGAATAAGTTTAGTAATTTCAAAAGCAGCTATTTTTTTTGCTTCATTGATCTGTTCTCCTTCTAAAGATGAAAGTCTATTTACTTCATCCATATCTAAATGAGTAAGCATACGCAATACTTGATTTACTTCGCTATCTGCAATATTTCTCCAATATTGATAAAATTCGTAAGGCGAGGTTTTTTCTTTATCAAGCCATAAAGCACCTTTTTCTGTTTTACCCATTTTCTTACCATCTGCTGTAAGTAGTAAAGGGCATGTAAGACAGAAGCTACCACTTTTATGAAGTTTACGTATTAGATCAACACCTGCAAGCATATTTGACCATTGATCATCTCCACCAATTTGTAATTTACAATTATAGTTTTCAAATAATCTTAAAAAGTCGTAGCTTTGCATAAGCATATAATTCATTTCAAAAAAGGTTAAACCACCTTTTTCCATACGCATTTTAAAACATTCTGCATCTAACATTCTGTTAACATTAAAATGCACCCCATATGTACGAATAAAATCCATATAGTTTAAATCTAGAATCCAATCAGCATTATTTACTATTATAGCGGCATTATCTCCTTCAAAAGAGACAAACTTACTAATTTGTTTCTTTATCTTTTCTATATTGTTTGAAATATCTTCACGAGATAACATTTTACGCATATCTGTTTTACCTGAAGGATCTCCTATCATAGCAGTTCCTCCACCCATTAATAGAATAGGCCTATGTCCATGTTTTTGAAAGTATGACATCAACATTAACGGAATAAAATGTCCTATATGTATGCTATCTGCGGTTGGATCTATACCAAGATATACAGATATTTTTTCATTTTTTACTAGCTCTATAAACTCATTTTCAAAAGGTAGTTGTTTTATTAAATCGCGAGATTTTAATTCGTCATATACAGTATTCATAATCACACATCCTTTATATATTAAGTATAAATAACAAATATAGTATAACATATAAATTTTTAAAAATAAAGAATAATTATATATAATATCAAAAATATAAATTACAATAAATACTTAGTTATTATATTGCAAATTTAAAGATAAAATGGTAATATATCTACAAAGATTTGGAGGTAGTTATGGCAAAAATTTTTACGCCAACATATATATATGAGAGGGTAGATAAAATACCATTTGAAATCCTTGAAAAACATAATATAAAAGGAATAATGTTTGATCTTGATAATACACTTACTGATTATAAAGGGATAATGAGTGAAGAAAAAATAGAATGGATAAAAGAAGCTAAAAAAAGAGGAATTAATGTTTGTATATTAAGTAATAGTCATAGGCAAAATAAAATAAGAGATTTAATGATGAAACTTGATATAAATGGACTTAATTTTGCAATGAAACCAATGTTAAAAGGCTATAAATATGCACTTAATTTGCTCGATGTAAAAAAGGAAAATGCCTGTATGATTGGTGACCAAATATTTACAGATATTTGGGGAGCAAATAGATTTGGAATAATGTCTATACTAGTAAGACCTTTTGACGAAAATGAAGAATTTTGGGTAAAATTAAAAAGACCAATTGAGAATTTATTTATAAATAAAAAGAAAAAGTAAAGAGGAGAAAAAATGAGTTGTGTACCATACATTATAGTAAGTTTACTTGGAATATTATTAGGACAAGTTACAAAACATCTGTGTAAAAAGATGCCAGATTGGGTATCAGAAAAAATAACATTTAAAGAATATCTAAGAACTCTACGTTATGATTTTAAAATTGATATAAAATATACATTAATATATTTAGTATTATATAATTTACTTGTATATATACAGGGCTTTTCATATATTACTATCGTATATGCTTTTTGCATATTTAGTCTTATGTTAGTATTTTCTATTGATTATAGATATGAATTAATACCAGATGAATGTCATATTATAATTGCAACTGTTGGAGCTATAAACTTATGTTTTAATATAGATATATGGTATAGTTATTTAATTGGAGCAATTGTTGGTGGAGGAATATTTTATTTATTAGGAATTTTAGCTTTAATAATATATAAAAAAGAAGGAATGGGCTTTGGAGATGTAAAACTTATGGCAGCTTTGGGATTCTTGTTTGGTATTAAAAATATATTAGTAATTACAGTATTATCATTTGCACTTGGGGCAGTTATAAGCATAATTCTTATGATAATTAAAAAGAGAAAACTAGATAGTTATATTCCTTTTGGACCATTTATAGTTCTTTCAACATTACTAGTAATATATTTTGACGTTGATATTTTTATAAATGTGTATTTTTCATTTTGCATGTGGCTTGGAACTGGTATAACAGATTTAATATATAAGATTGTAAGTTAATAAGGAGTATTAAATGAAAATTATAATAATAGGAATTGTTTTATTAGTAGCTTATATTATATATTTTATATTTAAATCTAGTAATAATATAAATAAACAATATAATGATATGTTAGAAAAACTTAAAGAGTTTTCAAAAATAGATGAGAAAGAATATAATAGTTTAAGGAAATCATTTAATAACATAGCAACTAAAAATAAAATTGCTAGACTATATTTTGAATTGTTTTCTAACGATATGGATATTAAAAAAGGCAACGATGTATTAAAAATGAAGCAAGTAGATAATCCTATAAAAGAAAAAGGAAGGAGAAATATAAAATGATAAAATTTGGACCTGCAGGAAATGATGAAGAATTTTATAACAGTGGTTATAAAAAATCAGAAGAAATACCTGAATATTTGAATAAAAAAGGACTTGATGCATATGAGTATCAATGTTCAAGAGGAGTAAGAGTATCAGATGAAAAGGCAGCAAGACTAAAAGAAGAAGCAGAAAAATATGGAATATCATTAAGTGTTCATAGTCCATATTATATTTCACTTTCTACTCAAGAAGAAGAAAAGAAAAAAACAACTATAAAATATATAATCGATACTATGAAAGCTGCAAAAAAGATGGGGGCAACAAGAGTTGTAGTTCATGCAGGGGCACTACTTGGTTTAGATAGAGAATTTGCCGTAGAAAGTAGTTGTAAACTTCTTAAAAGAGCAAAAGAAGAGGCAGACAAATTGGGACTTCAGAATATACATATTTGTCCTGAAACTATGGGAAAAATAAATCAGCTAGGTGATAGTAAAGAAATTATAAAAATGTGTAAAGTAGATGAATCATTTATTCCAACAATAGATTTTGGCCATTTATATTGTAGAAGTTTAGGAACAATAGTTACAACTGAAGATTGGGTAAATGAACTTAAAATGTATATAGATGAACTTGGATATGATAGGATGAAGCACTTTCATAGTCATTTTAGTAAAATGGAATATACGCAAAATGGCGGAGAAAAAAGACATGTTACTTTCGATGATGAAGAATATGGTCCTGATTTCTTAAATGTTGCAAGAGCACTTAAAAAACTAAAATTAGAGCCAGTTATAATATGTGAATCTGCAGGCACACAATCAAAAGACAGTGTAAAAATGAAGAAAATTTATGAAAATATTTAGCAAATAAATGAATAATTACATAAAATATGAAAAACATATTAATATATAGAAGATTAATGTGTTTTTTTTGTAACTTAGTTTGACACAGAACGGAAAGTAATATATAATTATTACTAGGTAATAAAAAAGGAGAGAGAAATGTTAAAAAAAGGTCAATTAAAAAGTCTAAAAGATATAATACTTAAAAAATGTGATGAATATCAAGATAAAATTGCATTTTTAGAAAAAAATAAAGATACAAAAGAATTTGAAAATATAACATATAAAAAACTACAGGAAGATGTTATAGCTTTAAGTACAGCACTAAGTATTAAATATAATTTATTAGATGAAAAGATAGCTATAATAGGAGAAAATAGCTACAATTGGTATATGTCATACATGGCTATAACTACAGGAACAGGGATTGTAGTACCTCTTGATAAAGAGTTGCCAGAAAATGAAATAAAAAATCTTGTAGATAGATCAAAAGCAAAATGTATAATATATTCTAATAAAAAAAAAGATGTAATAGATAATTTAAAAGATAAATTACCTAAAGATACTCTATATATATCAATGAATAATAAACCATACGAGGGTGAACTTTGTTTAAATGATATAATAGAAGAAGGTAAAAAATTAATTGAAGGAGGAGAAAAATGGTACTATAATCAAGTTATAGATCCAAATGAATTTAGAGTATTAATATTTACTTCTGGTACTACATCAACATCTAAGGGAGTAATGCTATGTCATAGAAATATTATATCTAATTTAGACGGTGCAACTGATATACTTAGAGTTGATACAGATGATAGATTTTTCTCAGTCCTTCCTATGCACCATATTTATGAAATGATAGTTACATGTATGTATGCTATAGCAAATGGTTCATCAGTAGCAATTTGCGAAGGATTAAAATATATAAGTAAGGACATAAGAGCTGTAAGTCCTACAGTGCTTGTGTGTGTACCTCTTTTGGTAGAACATGTATGTAAAAGAATATCAAAGACTTTAGAAGAAACTAAAAAGCAAAAACTAGTAAGTACATTAGTACAGGTTACGAACGGACTTAATAAATTTGGAATTAATTTAAAAAGAAAAGTATTTGCAGAAATTCATAAATCACTAGGAGGAAGACTTAAATATATATTAGTTTCAGCAGCTCCTATAGAAAAATCCCTTATAGAGCAAATAGAAGGATATGGCTATACTGTATTTCAAGGATATGGACTAACTGAAACTGCATCAATAGTGACAGGAACAAGAGAAGAAACAAGAAAAGCGGGAACAGTAGGACAGCCATGTAATTGTGAAGTTAAAATTGATTTAGAAGAAGGTCAAGAGGAAGGTGAAATACTAGTAAAAGGAAATAATGTAATGCTTGGATACTATGAAGATAAAAAATCAACAGATGAAGTAATTGTTGATGGATGGTTTCATACAGGAGATTTAGGACATTTCGATAATGATAATAATCTTGTTATAACGGGAAGATGTAAAAATGTAATAGTAACTAATAATGGTAAAAAGATATTTCCAGAAGAACTCGAAAATGAAATAAATAAAATAGATATGGTAAAAGAATCTATGGTATATGGAGAAGGAGAGGGAACTAATATGTCTGTTTGCGCTATAGTTACCCTTGATGAAGAGGATATAAAGGCTTTTTATGGAGATGTAAGACCAGATGATAAGACAATAAAAGAAAAAATTTGGGAAGGAATAAAAAAAGTAAATAATAAAATGGTTCCATATAAAGCCATTAAAAATTTAAAAATAAGAGCAAAAGATTTTGAAAAAACTACAACTTTAAAAATCAAAAGATTTTTGAAAAGTAATAGATTAGAGAATTAGAAAGTCGCCATTTTTATTTGGCGACTTTTTAGTACTATTTTAAGCGTTTTGAACAGTCTGTTTTACTTGATCTATATCTGCTTGACCAGCAGGTGCAGCAGGTACATAGTATTGCTTAGATTTTGCAAACTCATATACATTCCATTGTATGTTTTCAAAAACATTTCTGTACTGTGTACAAATATCTCTAAAATTTTTATTGTTTGCTTGTTCAATAGAATAGTTTAATTTGTTAATTATTGAGTTTACACTAGATAAAATATCAGAAACAGAGCATTTTTCATTCATTGTTTTTACCTCCTATAAAATATTTGTTAACTCTTCTTTAAGAGTTGTTGATTGTGTGCAAATTTGATCATACAAATCAGTAATTTCAGTATCGTTTGTTAAAGTTTTGTAATAATTAATTTTGCAACAAACATTTGATAAGCATCCTACAACGTGTCTTATGTTTTGAATTTCAATTTGATTTAATGAATCCATAATAAACCTCCTTCATTCACAAAATTATTATGAGCGTTATTAATAAAAATATGTTTTAAATAAAAATAAAAAAAATTCAAATTTTCCAAAAAATAAAATGTATATTGACATTTATTATCAATATACATTTCTTACCTTTATTTAATATCAGATTTCGAAAATAATGCACAAAAGTATCCAAAGAATACTGCGGCCGCAATTCCAGCTGCGGTGGCTTTAACACCTCCTGTAAAAATACCTAAAAATCCTATTTTATCAATTTCTTGTATTACTCCTTTTGCTAAGGAATATCCAAATCCTGAAATAGGAACTGTAGCACCTGCAGATCCAAAGTCTACTATATATTGATATATACCAAGTCCCGTTAATATAGCACCAGCTGTTACAAACGTAACAAGTATTCTAGCAGGGGTTAATCTTGTTTTATCAATTAATATTTGACCAATTAAACAAATTAATCCACCAGTTACAAAAACTTTTAAATATGTAAGTATTAAATCCATAAATTACACCTCATTTTCTATTGCTATAGCATGTGCTATAGAAGGAATTGATTCGCCTTGACCAAGTGATGTAGGACTCATAAGAGCACCAGTTGCAATAAGTAGTACTTTATTTATTTTTTTTGTTTTTAAAAGCTCGTAAATATATCCAGAAAATACACTTGCGCAGCAACCACATCCACTACCGCCAGCATGCATATCCTGAGCCTCTATATCAAAAATTAATTTACCACAATCGCTATGATTAGTACTTATGTCTATACCATGACCTGCAAGTAAATCTATTAATATTTTTGAACCTAATGTACCAAGATCACCAGTTATAATTAGGTCATAGTAATCAGGTCTCCTTTTTGTATCTTCTAAATGAGTTATTATTGTGTCAAACGCAGCAGGAGCCATTGCTGCTCCCATGTTTGCAATATCTTTTATACCCATATCAACAATTTTACCTACAGTTGCATATGTAACAACAGGACATTTAAAACTATTATCATTTTTAGTTACTAAAGCAGCTCCGCATGCTGTAACTGTCCATTGTTGAGAAGGTGTTCTCTGTGTTCCTTGTTCAAGAGGTAATCTAAACTGCCTTTCAGATGAGCAAAAATGGGAAGAGGCAGTAGCTATTATTTTTTTTCCATAATTTGCATTTATGAAAGAAGAAGCTAAAATTAGAGATTCTACAAATGTAGAACATGCGCCATAAAGCCCGAAAAATGGCATTTCTAACTCTCTTACCGCATAACCTGTTGCAATACACTGATTAAGTAGATCACCTGCAAATATATAATCTATAGTAGAATTGTCAGTAGGTATTTTCCCAAGTAAAGTATCAACAGCAGTCATTATCATTTTGCTCTCTGCTTTTTCAAACGTAGTTTCTTCATAAAGAGCATCATTAAATTTTTTATCAAAATATATGCTTAAAGGACCCTCAGCTTCCTTAGGGCCAACTACAGAAGATGTATTTAATATTTTTGGCTTTTTATCAAATTCTAAAGTTTGTTTACCTATTTTCATAACAACCTCCCTGTTAAATTAATTTAATTAACCAGTATACAATACCTATTAGAGTAGATGTACAAATACCATATACTAGTACAGGTCCAGCTATTTTAAACATATTTGCGCCAATTCCAAGAACGACACCTTCTGTTTTATATTCAATAGCAGGTGATACAATAGAGTTAGAAAATCCTGTAATTGGTACAATAGAACCTGCACCTGCAAATTTCCCTATTTTCGCATATAATTTAAATGCTGTTAAAATAGCAGCTATAAGGACAAGAAGAATAGTTGAATATGTAGAAGCTGTTTTAAAAGATAATCCGTAATGCTGAAAAATATCTGTAAATATCTGTCCTATAATACATATAAAGCCACCAACAATAAAGGCAAGAGTACAATTTTTAACAATAGGGCTTTTTTTAGAATGTGCGTCAACATAGTCAGAATATTCTTGCTCGTTCATATTTAATTTTGTATAATTCATAAATATCACCAAAAATATTATTTAACAAAAAATAAAAAATATTCAAAAATATGTCATGTATTAATTGTTTTTTTGTAATTACTTGAATTAATTTTAAAAAGAATATATACTTATGTTATTAAAAAGTAAAACTTTATAATAAAACAGTTTACATAAATTGACAAAAATAATAAAATAGTGTATAATAAATAAGTATTATTAAAATTTGTTTTTTGGGAGATGGTAATTATGACCAATAAGAGTATAAATTTAATAAGAAATATTGAAGGTAAGGATAAGAGCGAAAAAGAAGCAATAATAAAAGAAGTGATTGATATTGAATTTAAGAAAATTAAAGCTCAAGCTAAATTGAATTCTAAATCACATAATGTTCATATAGAAAATATTGCCAAAATTGAAAATAGCGAAGAACTGTATGAATATTTAATGAAACTTTCTGTAGTTGATATTTGCTTAATTTCATCTATAGGAGTAGACGTTAATTTTATTAATATGATAAAGGTATGATTATACATTTAAAAAGAGCATTAGCAAAGTATTAAAACTTTTGTTAATGCCTTTTTTATCAAACATATTCAATAGGTACAAAGTAATTATTTTCATTTATTACTATAATATTTTCAGTCATGCATAAAACAGTTCTGTTGCCTACATTCATATTAAATCTTTGCACAATATCAAAATTTTTGATAAAATATTTTCCTGGATTAGCCGATTTTTTTATTTCTACAGGATATACTTTATTATTACTTAAAACAAGTAAATCAATTTCTTTTTGATGGTATCTCTATAATAAAAAAGTTTAGATATTTTCGGAGTTTGAATCCAAAAATATCTAAAACTTATAATTTTCCTGTTGTGTTTTTAATTGACTTGGTTTGTTATTTAGTTTCTCTTTTTCAATCTTAGGTCCATGCTCTACCTCTATGTATCCATCCTCATCGACTGTTATACCTAAAGTTTCTTTTAACATAGTAGGTTCTTGCCTTAATAGTTCTATAAATGCATTTGCTACGTTTGGATCAAACTGAGATCCGGAATTTGTTTGTAGATCTTTTATAGCATCTTCTAATTTTTTAGGCCTGTTATATGATCGTTGAGTCGTCATAGCATCGAATGAATCTGCTAAACATAAAATTCTAGCACCAAGAGGTATATCTTCACCAGATATACCATCAGGATATCCTTTTCCATCAAATCTTTCATGATGATGCCTAGAATAGTCTTTTACTAATTCAAACTCCCCATCATCAAAAATATTATTAAGCAAGACACCACTTATAGCGGCATGAGATTTCATGTGGACAAATTCTTTATCAGTTAATCTACTCGGCTTCATAAGAACACTATCATTTATAGCAAGTTTTCCAATATCGTGAAGCCAGCCAGAATTTTCTATATCTTTTATAGTATTTTCATCTAGACCCAATTTTTTTGCAACTTGTTTTGAATAGTTTGCAACTCTTCTTGAATGATCTTTGGTATATGGGTCTTTTAATTCTAATGTAATAACAACCTTTTTTAAAGCAGTTATCATATTTTCTTTAGCACCTAATTTATAATTTTTAATTTGTTCAATATTTCTTATAGTTTTATCAGATAAGGTAGAAAATACAGTATTCATAAAAATGTTAGCTTCTCTATCTGTATCTATAACATAAGGAATTGTATTTATACCATGTTTTTTCATAAGAGCAGATTCATTTTCTAATTCGGTAAGTTCGTCAAAACTTAGGTTATCTCCTTTTGATATAATAGGCATTACATCTATATCAGGGTTTGATTTAATTATATTTATAATGATATTATTTGAATTTTCGTTCTGATGGAGATTTGTATCAAATACAATAGCATTAAATGAAGTAGCATCTATTAAATCAGAATCCATACTATTTATATCCATATAATTAAAAACATCTGATTTATTATTGCTACAATATTCAATTAATTTATTTTTTAAACTTTCATTATTTCCAAAATATCCTACGTTATATTTCATAGTATCATCTCCGCAAACAATTATATATCAAATACATAAATAAGTAAACAAATTTATTAGAAACAAAAGTAATAACATATATATTACATATTATTATTTCATATTATGTATTTTAAATAAAATATTAAAAATTTTATGTTAAAAATAGCAACTTTTGTCTAAATAGTTGAAAAAACGTAATTAATCTGTTAAAATATGCAATATACGTAGTACTGGAGGTAGTAATAAATGGAGAACGAAAAGAAGTTTAATACAGAGATGTTTGGCTACGATAAAAGAGAGGTTGAAGAGTATTTAAGAGAAATGAAAGCAGATTATGAGAGTAATTTGCAAGCCGAAAAAGCAGAAATAAATAGACTTTCTAATGAGATAACAATAATTCGTAAAAAATTAGAAAGATACGACACTGAATATATTGAAAAGCAAGAAAAAGTTGCCAATGCTCTTATAACAGCAGAGGACCAAGCGAGAAATATATTGGAAAATGCAAGACAAGAAGCTTTAAATGAGAAGCAAAGAATAGAATCTGTTATTGAAGTGGAAAAAGAAAAATTACTTGATATAAAAAGAGAAGTAATAGACTTAAAAGAAAGAACTGTAAGAGTACTTGAAAAATATAATGAAACTATGACAGAATTATTAGATTAATAATTAAATATTTGAGCATAATTTATGATCAATTGTAATAAACATAGGACTAGGTGATAGTAAACTATGAAAATTACAATTGGTCTTTTTAAATTTAATAAGGAAAAAACGAGAAATAAATTAAGTAATAATGTAGAGCAAAACTCATCTTTAAAATATATTTTAATATTACTAATTTTAATACTATTTGTAACAGTTATTGGAAAATTTGCAATAAATAATAAAATGATTAACAATAATATATTATATATAGCAAGTAATATAAGACAAGCAGAAGAAAAAGATATAAACAAGACGGACATAATGGTTATGGCAAATAATATAAATTCTCCATTTTTAGATAGCAAAAAAGCAGATGAAAAAGAGATAAAAGAAAAAGATGTTGAAAGTGTGGATAAAGCTGAAAAAAAGAACAATGAATTTGATGTTTCACTTGTAGATGTAACTGAAGTAATTTCAAAAAAAGATAAAGATAATTTAAGTATAAGCGAAACAAATAGTGTTCAAAAAATAAATGTATATGGAATGAATATATCTAATTACTCATCAAAAAGAAATATTGATATATTGGCTTTATTTAAAAAAAATATAACACTTACTAAAAAAAGTGATCCAGTACTTATATATTCTACTCACACATCAGAGTCATATACAAATAGTAATAGATATAAATTTGGATATACTAGTACATATAGAACAAGAGATGCTAAATATAACATGTTATCAGTAGGAAATATACTATCAAAGGCATTAGAGGAAAAAAATATAAAAACGATATTTGATACTACACCTCACGATTATGGAAGTTATGAAATAGCTTATACAAATTCTAGAAAAACAGTTCAAAATGCAATAACAAATAATGATAGAATAGGTCTTGCTATAGACGTTCATAGAGATGCGCTTGGAGATTTAACTAATGGTCCAACGGTAGAAATAAATGGTCAGAAGGTAGCTAAATTAATGTTTGTTATGGGTGTTGGTACAGATTCGTATGCTAATGAATACTGGGAAGATAATTTAGCTTTAGCAATGCAACTTCAAAAATTAGGAGAAGAAATGTATCCTGGACTATTTAGAGGTATGATAATACGTAATTCTAAATATAATCAAGATTTAATAAAGCATTCTTTCTTAATTGAAGTTGGAACCACGGGAAATACTTTAGAAGAAGCATATTTTGGAGCTAGATGTCTTGCAAATATATTAAATAAGTTCTATAATAACTAAAGAAGGTGGTTGATGTAATGAATGGAGTATTATTAAATTTTGACGGAGTAAAAAATGTAGTTCAAGAAACGGATTATGAGTTAGTAAAAAATGATGTATATAGAGCTCATGATATGTTAATTAATAAAAACGGAGCAGGAAGTAATATGCTCGGCTGGATGGAACTTCCAGAAAACAGAGATGAAGAAGAGCTTGCAAGAATAATTTCATGCGCTGAAAAAATAAGGAAACAAGCAGATGTGTTTATAGTAGTAGGTATAGGGGGATCATATCTTGGGGCAAGAGCAATAATAGAATTGTTTACAGATCCTTTATATAATTTAAAAAAGACAGAAGAAAGGAAAGGGCCTCAAATACTATATGCGGGAAATAACATGAGCCCCAAATACATTAGAAGCTTAATAGAGTATATTGAAGATAAAGAGGTAGTAGTTAATGTTATATCTAAATCTGGTAAAACATTAGAACCAGCGATAACATTTAGAATGCTTAAAATATTTATGGAAGAAAAGTATGGTGTTGGGGGAGCGGCTGAAAGAATTTACGTTACTACAGATAAAGAAAAAGGTGTATTAAAAGAGCTTGCTGATAAAAACTATTATGAGACATTTATTGTCCCGGATGATATAGGTGGAAGATATTCTGTTTTAACTCCAGTAGGATTACTTCCTATAGCAGTTGCTGGAATCGATATTGAAGAATTACTAGATGGTGCTATGTTTGCAAGTCATTTATATAATGAAAATGATTTGAAAAATAATGATTGCTATAAATATGCAGCAATTAGAAATATTTTATATAATAAAGGTAAAACTGTTGAAATAATGTCTTCATTTGAATCTCATTTCCATTATTTTATTGAATGGTATAAGCAATTATTCGGCGAAAGTGAAGGAAAAGATTTAAAAGGTATTTTACCATACGGTATGGATTATACAACAGATTTACATTCTATGGGACAATATGTACAAGAAGGAAAGAGAAATTTGTTTGAAACTATGATAAAAATAGGGCTTGACAGAAGTTTTATTAAATTGCCGGAAGCAAAAGAGGATATAGATGGCTTAAATTATCTAGCTGGAAAGGATATAGACTATATAAATAAACAAGCATTAGAAGGTACATACAAGGCTCATATAGAAGGAGGAGTTCCAGTTGTATTGATTACTATAACAGATTTAACACCATATAATGTGGGACAATTAATATATTTCTTTGAAAAAGCTTGTGCAATAAGTGGATATATTCTTGGTGTCAATCCATTTGATCAGCCTGGTGTAGAAGCGTATAAACAAAATATGATGGCACTTCTTGAGAAGGAAGAATAAATAATAATTAAAACAGTAAAATAAACATTAATATAAGATAGATGTGAATTTAAAAAGCACTACCAGATGTATATTTTACTGTTTTTATATAAATACAAAATTTGTTTGATTTTGGAATTTTGTGAAAAATAGGCATAAAATAACCGGAATTTTGTGATAAAATACTTGAATATATTCGGAAAAATGTGATATAATATGTGAAGGAGATGATATTTATGGAACTTTTGAAAAGAAAAATTGATAAATACTTGATAGAATGGAAAAATAATCCTGATAAAAAACCATTGATTGTTAAGGGGGCTCGTCAGATAGGAAAAACAGAGTCTATCAGAAATTTTTCTAAAAAAAATTATGAAAGTGTAATTGAAATAAATTTTATTCTTCAAAAACAATATAAAAATATATTTGAGGAAGGATATGAAGTCGATAATATTATTAAAAACATTTCTCTTATAAATCCGGACTTCAAATTTATACCAGGTAATACATTAATATTTTTTGATGAAATTCAGGATTGTATTAATTGTACTACAGCCTTAAAATCATTCAATCAAGATGGTAGATATGATGTAATATGTTCAGGCTCTCTTATGGGAATAAATTATAATGAAATTGAGTCAAATAGTGTTGGGAATAAAGAGGATTACGATATGCATTCAATGGACTTTGAAGAATTTCTTTGGGCAAAAGGATATAATGAAGAACAGGTAGAAAACTTATATGAACATATGAAAAATTTAATACCTTTCTCTAACGTAGAATTGTCTGTGATGTTTAATAATTTTAAAGAATATATGATAATAGGTGGGATGCCTGCTATTGTTAGATCGTTTGTAAAAAATAAAAATTATAGTGGAACCTTAAAAATGCAAAAACAAATTATTCTTGACTATGAAGAAGATATAACAAAATATGCAGTAGGTTTAGATCAAGTAAGAATTCTTAATGTGTATCATAAGATACCAGTATTTTTAGGTAATGAAAATAAAAAATTTCAAGTTTCAAAAATAGAAAGTGGAGCAAGGAATAGGGAATATATGGGTACAGTAGATTGGCTAAATAATGCTGGTATTATTAATATTTGTTATTGTTTAGAAAGGCCAGAATTACCACTTGGTGGTAATTTTAATCCTGATAATTATAGAGTTTTTTTTAGAGATACAGGATTATTAATTGGTTCACTAGATGAAGAAGCACAAGAAGATTTAAGAAATAACCAAAACTTTAATACTTATAAAGGCGCTATTTATGGAAATATTATTGCAGATATGCTTGTAAAACAAGGATATAAATTATATTTTTATAAAAATACGAAAGGTACAGTAGAAATGGATTTTTTTGTTAGAGATAAGGATTCACTAATTCCAGTTGAAGTAAAAGCAAATGATGGAAGTACGACTTCATTAAATAATTTAATTTGCAGAAATGAATATAAAGATATTAAATATGGAATAAAACTGGGGTATAAGAATATAGGATTTAATGGTAAATTTTATACTTTTCCATATTTTTTAACATTTCTCTTAAAAAGATATTTAAAAGAAAAAAAATAATAAAGATTTAATATTAAAAAATGGAGAAAATAAAAATATGAATAAGATTATGATGAAAATTAAACAGATGGAATTAAACGCTAATCAATTAAAGATTATTGCAATAGTTACAATGCTAATTGATCATATGGGTTATTATTTTGAACCTTATATGTCAAATATAACGTATAATATATTAAGGGCTATTGGAAGGATATCTATGCCAATTTTCGCTTTTTTAATAACGCAAGGGTTCTTTCATACTAGCAATTTAAAAAAATATATGTTAAGAGTGTTCATAGTTGCTATAGTTACACAAATTTTAATATTTATGGTAAGTTTGTTTGATAATGATCCATATAGTATGTCTGTAAATAAAGAGCTCAATGTACTATTTTCCTATACTCTTTCGTTAATAATTTTATGGATTATACATGAAAAAAAATTAATAAATAGATTTAATAGTGATAAAAACCTTTTACTAAAGATAATATTAATACTACTAATTTTGGGAATATTTTTATTTATTCCTTTTGATTATGGAGTATATATTCCTTTACTTATACTTATGTTCTATTTAATAGAAAGATTAAGAATAAGTATATATTTACAAAAACAAACTTATACTGTTTCAATGAAAAAAATTTTTGCTTCATTTATATCTGAAAAACATATTAAATTAGGATATATAGCCTTAATAACTATTGCTTTATTATTAATAATAATAGAAAGTAAAAATTATATGTATTGGTATATGTTATTTAGTATAGTACCTATATATTTATATAGTGGAGAAAGAGGAAGTAAAAACAAAAAATTAAACTATATATTTTATGGTATTTTTCCAGTTCAACATTTTTTGCTATATTTATTATCTATAATATAAATTAGATAGATTTATATACAGTATAGGGAAAGACTAAATGTTTATTTAACATAAAGTATTTACAAAATATAATTGCTATGGTATAATGTCAAATATCATAGTAATTTTTTTGTTGTTTAAAACATAAGAATATATATAAAGATCAAAGGAGGAAAAAAGTAATGGAATCAAGTTTTGAAAACAATGTTGTTAAAATGGGCGGTGTAGTTGCATCAAGGCTTGAACTAAGTCATGAAATATATGGGGAAAAGTTCTATAAGTTTTATATAGAAATAGATAGACTAAGTGGCCAAAAAGATAGAATTCCCGTTATTATTTCAGAAAGATTAATTGATGTAGATGACTTTGAGATAGGTAAAATAATATTTATAGAAGGACAATATAGATCATATAATAAACTAGATGAAAATAACAAAAGTAGACTTATTTTATCAGTATTTGTAAAAGACATAAATCAATTAGAAGTTAGTGAAAATGTAAAAACTGTTAATGAACTTTCAGTTACAGGTGTAGTATGCAAACAACCTGTTTATAGAAAGACACCACTTGGAAGAGATATAGCAGATATATTACTAGCAGTTAATAGATCGTATAATAAATCTGACTATATTCCATGTATTATTTGGGGAAGAAATGCTAAATATTGTGAGCACTTAGAAACAGGCACTATAATTAAAGTAGTAGGTAGAATACAATCAAGAGAATATGAGAAAAAATATGAAGATGGGACTTCTGAAAAGAAAATTGCATACGAAGTATCAGTATCAAAATTTGAAATAGTTGATAAAGCAGATAAAAAAGAAGAGAAAGAAGAAATAACAGAATAGTATAATAGGAGTTAGTAAAATAAACTAGCTCCTATTTATATTTTATACTTAACGGGTTTATATGTTTTCTATCTTTATACAATGTAAAATGTAAATGAGGACCAGTAGTAAATCCATTTAATTTGCCGTTTGATAAATATTTTGGCCCAACATATCCTATTATATCAGAGGAATTAACAGATTCTCCAATATTATGAGGATAAATTCCTGATGTATGCCCATATAACGTTTTATATCCATTAGTATAATTTATTATAATATAATTGCCATAAGATGAAGAAAATCCTGTTTGAGATATAACACCAGAAGAAATAGGGTATATGGAAGTTCCAACTACAGCAGGAATATCAATACCATTATGAAAATGATGACTTCCTAAAGTTCTATATCCATAATTAGACGAAATATAATATTTGGAATGAATTGGAAATGTAATAGATAAATCTTCCTTAACTAAACTATTTGATAAGAAAAGTACTAATGAAATAATTACAGAGAAAAAAGATATAAAGTATTTTTTTAACATTATTACCTCCAAGTTAATTATATATCATAGTTTTGTAAAGTAAAGAAAAACAATATTTCAAAATGTTACAAAAAATAGCTATTAAATCATATTATAACGATCTAACAGCTAAAATATTATGGTAATATACCTTTTCCTATGCCTATTATTAAGTTAACAATACTTCCAGCGCAAAAAGCGAAAGCTAGACCAATTACTACACCAGTCAAAGATTGTTTAAATTCGGCTTTACCTTCTGCTGATGATACCATATATTTTATTCCTAGTATTACTAGTCCCATAATAGAAGCAAAATTTACAATTGTAGCTACAGTTGCTAATATATTATCTGAAATGTCATCATATGAGCTACCAGAAAATGGAAATATTATAGCTATTATACCTAGTTTTGATGGATCATTTTGATCAATAGCTAGAAAAGATACAATAGTGAATGCCAAATAAAAAAATACTACACCAATTAGATAATTAGGTAAAGAATCTTTAATTACAGCTTTTGTATTACTATTTGCATATATGTATTTAATACCTAAAAATACTGTAACAACAGCAAATACTGTATTTCCTATTTTACCTAATAATGGAATAAGTTCCGTTCTTAAAATTTCTTTGATTTCATCACCTATTCCACCATCACCCTTAAAAAGAAAGTCGGTTTTAGAAAAAGCGTCATTAAGAGATGTAGCAGGTTTTGTATCTGGCTCGGCTGCTACTACATTTGAAAAAGTTAGAAAAATAATAATAAAGAAAATTAGTATTTTTTTAATATTCAATTTTACACCTACTTTCAAAAAAGATATTGCTAATATGTTTTAAGCAATATCTTTTGACATAATATATTTTATTATATTATATTATATTATATTATATTATATTATATTATATTATATTATATTATATTATATTATATTATATTATATTATATTATATTATATTATATTATATTATATTAT
>CALXJE010000007.1 GCA_944388545.1 uncultured Clostridia bacterium | reverse complement strand
TTACTTATATTTAATCAAATCTATTCAAACTTACTCAAATTTTACAAATAATAAAAAGCCTTAAAAATAAAGGCTTTTTTGATATTTTACATCATATTACTAATTAGAGCTTTTTTTCATACCCGATAGGTCGTTGGTTCGATTCCAACCGTCGCTACCACATAAAGTATACATTCTGTGTATGCTTTTATTTTTTTATCAAAAAATATTTAAAATTATTAATTATTTATCCTTTTTAATCTCATAATAACTATGGTGATTATTTTGAAAAATTTTAACGTATCTAAAATATATTATGAGCCTGATATATTGAACTATCCTTTAGGAAAAAAATTATTTGAAAAATATAAAGATATAGAGAAAATCCCTATCGAAAACCATAATAATATACCTGAACTTAGATCAAACTCTAATAAAGATTTTGTAAAGATGAAATCATATTTAATTATAGGCACAAGAAAATCTCTAAAATGGGTTCCCAATAACAAGATATCAGACTACCTCGTTCCTTATACTTCATCTGGATGTATGGCTATGTGTCTATACTGTTACTTAGTATGTAATTATAACAAATGTTCATATTTAAGAATATTTGTTAACAGAGAACAAATTATGAAAAATATAATAAAAAAGATAGAAGAAAATGATAGTGAATTAATACTTGAAATAGGAAGTAATAGTGATTTAATATTAGAAGAAACTATAACTTCAAATTTAACTTGGACAATAAAAGAATTTATCTCAAACACTATAAAAGGTAAACTAACATTTCCTACTAAATTTCATATGGTAGATAGTATTTTAAAACTTGACCATCAAAAAAGAATTATTCCAAGAATGAGCGTAAATCCTAAATCCATAATTCAGACAGTAGAACTTGGAACTAGTAATTTAGATGAAAGAATTGAAGCCATTAACAAACTTGCTGATGCAAATTATCCTGTTGGTATTCTAATTGCTCCTGTAATATTTGTAGAAAACTGGAAAAAGCTCTACAAAGACTTAATAATTTATCTTAACAAAAAATTATCTGAAAAAGCAAAAGAAATTATATTTTTTGAAGTTATATTTATGACATATAGCTTTGTTCATAATGCAATTAACAGTGAAGCTTTTCCACATTCCCCCGTTCTTTTTTCAAAAGAACTAATGGTAGGAAGAGGAAAAGGTAAATATACCTATAAAAATGAACTTAGAGCTGAAGGTACATTATATATAGCATCTCTACTAAAAAAATACTTCAAAAATAATGAAATAAAATATATATCATAATATATAAAAATCTAAGGAAATATATTTATCTCCTTAGATTTTTGTATAAACAATTTAAATTAAAATAAAGTATATCATATTTTAATATTTTACACCTGAATCTACCATTGTTTGATCTACCTTTTCCACTTTTTCCTTTTGTGATATATTAAAATATTCATCCATTATAGGCTTTACAACATTAGCTGTATACGTTCCTGATCCTCCATGTTCTATAACTGCAACTACTGCAATTTCAGGATTATCAGCAGGTGCAAATCCAACAAATAATGCATTTTCAGAACCATTTGAAACTTGTGCAGTACCTGTTTTCCCTGCAACTTCTATCTCTGAATTTTTGAATGTAATGTAAGATGTTCCTCCTGCCTCAGAAGTAACAGTTCTCATTCCTTCTGTTATTGCATCAATATTTTCTTGTTTAAGATTTAATCGTGATTCTTTAAATTTAACTCCTGTAAACTCTTCTATATACTTTAAAAGCTCACTTGGACTTGCTTTAGTTCCTTCATTATCGCTTACTTCTTTAATTAAACTTACTCTATTTAAATTTCCACCGTTAGAAAGCGCCGCTATATAATTTGCAAGTTGAATAGGTGTATATGAATTATATGATTGACCTATTGCAGCAGATAACGTATCTCCTAAGTACCACTCATCAACATTATTGTCACCTGCAATTATTCCTTCATTTTCACCTAATATTTCTACTCCTGTTTTTGAACCAAGTCCAAATAATTTAGAATATTTAACTAATTCCTCTATTCCTATTCTTCTGCCAACATCATAGAAAAAACAGTTACATGATACTTTTATAGCCTCGGATACATTAATATACCCGTGAGTTCTTCTATACGATGTATATATCCAACATTTAGGTTTATGTCCATATGGATATATTCCTGTATCCCTTATTTTTTCATCTACAGTTATTTCTCCAAGTTCTAATCCAGCAATACCCACTAGCATCTTATACGTAGATCCTGGTGAATAAGTTCCTGATATTGCTCTATTAAACATCGGTTTTGTAGTATCGCTGTTTATTTCTTTCCATCTACTATATTCTATACCATCTACGAATTCATTTGGATCAAATGTCGGATAATTTGCCATAGCTAAGACTTCTGATGTATTTACATCTAGTACAACTACACTTCCACTTGCTGCATCCGAGTATTTTTTAAATCCAGCCTCTCCATTGCTAATTTGATATATTACTTTCTTTAAGCTTTCCTCTGAAACCTTTTGCAATCTATAATCTATAGTTAAAGTAACATTATTTCCTGATTCTGGCTCCTGATAAATTTGTTCATCATTTGCAATACCCATGCTATCCACTTGTGTTCTTAATATGCCATCTTTTCCTTTTAAATATTTTTCCATAGATTTCTCTATTCCCATTTTACCAAAAGTGCTATTTATAGTATAACCCTCTTTATCTTCTAATTCACTATATTCTTCATCAGTTATATTACCAACATAACCCAAAATATGAGCTGCTATTGTCCCATTTGGATAATATCTTTTAGGACTAACACTTATATTAATTCCTGGTAAATCTGTTTTTATCTCTTCAAGCATTATTACAGATTCATAAGATATATTCTCTGCCAAATCTATTGATTTAAAAAGAGAATATCCATTAATTGTTATATTATTTCTAACCTGTAGTATTTTAAATTTGTCTTCCGTGCTGTAGCTTTCTAACTCATATTTTTCATAGAGTTTATTTAATATTTCATCTGTTTTCATATTTTCATCAAATTTATATGCATCATAGAATTTTTTCTTGTCAGACTCAGAATAAAAAACAATCTCTCCATTTTCAAGACTTAATGTCTCTTTTACACTATCTTTGTTTTTCTCTAAAATATCAATTGTTCTTTTAATTACATCATTTAACTCGTCATTTTTTAATTTAGTCTTATACAATTTTAAATCAAACCCCAATTTGTTTGTTGCAAGAAGAACACCATTTGTATCATATATTTCTCCTCTTGGAGCTTCTATAGTAGAAGATCTAAGCATCTTTTTTTCAGAAGTTTCTCTATATTCCTTTCCTTCAACAATTTGAAGTCTAAATAACGTAATAACAAATATAGCTGCGACTATATAAATAAAAATTTTAATTACATAATCTCTATCTTCTAATAATTGTTTAATTTTGTTTTTCAAATTATCACCTTCTATCCATAGATACTTTCTAATTCTTTATCTTCCATACTCCTTTCAAATATTTTATACAAAATATACGAAAGAGCTATATTAAGAAGAACTTCTATTATTATCTGTTTTATCATGGCAAATATATTTATTACTAAACTGCTATCTATAATATAATAAACAAATTGAAAACCAGTAAATATACAAGTTGCCATAATTGTTATATATACTATAGCTGCTTTACTTTCTTTTCTATATTTTTTACTCATATATGAAATACATAAAGCTATAACCAAATATGATATAAATGATTGTCCTAAATCAAAATGAAATATTAAATCCGCTGCAATTCCTATAATGCAAGCTGTAATTACACTTACTGTTATATTATTCCACATTGATATTATAACAACAGTAACTAATATTAAATTTGGTGTTATTCCAAACAATTCAAAATTATTTGAAATAACTATTTGAATTAAAAAAGTTAAAATAACTACTACTGGTATTTTTAATATTGATAGTACTTTACTCATATTTCAAAATCTCCTATAATTAATTAACAATAATACCCACACTTTTAACGTTATTTATATCTGCAAGTGGCTTTACAATAGCATATCTATCTATCTCATTCTTTTTATTTATAACTTCTTCTATTGTACCTACAGGTATACCTTTTGGATAAACTTCCCCTATTCCTGAGGTATAAACCGTCTCTGACACAGATACCTCAGTATCTATAGGTATATATGTAAGTTTTAATTTAGCTTCATTTTTTAAAGAAAAATCACCTTTTACTAAAGCATTTTTATTAACAGATGCTATTTCTACCCCTACTGAAACATTAGGATCTAATATAGTAGTAACTATAGATGTAGTTTCTTGTGCAGAAGAGATATACCCTAAAAGTCCATCTTCTGTTATAACTGTTTGTTTTTGTTTTACTCCGTCTTTTGTTCCTTTATTTACAACAAAAGTTTCATCAAAATTATCATAGTTTTTTATAACTATATCTGCATATATAATTTCAAAATGATTATATCTTTCTTTTATATTTAATTTATCTCTAAGATTATCATTATCTGCTTTAATAGTATCTATTTCTAGTAGTTTATATTTAAGTTCCTCTATTTCTTCTTCTAACTTGCTATTTTCTTCTTTTAATTTTTTTGTATTTCCAAAATATTCAAATCCATTAGAAAATACACCCTTTATACTACCAAAAACATCACTAAAAGAACCAGTAATTTGTCCTGCCACATTAGAGATTCCTGGTATATTTATTTTACTAAAAATTACAAGTAGAATAATTATGACTAATATCCATAATATAATTAAAAACTTATTTTTTTTGTTTCTTTTCCTATTCTTATTTGACATCTTAAGATAACTCATTTTACCACCTTATATATAACCAAAACTATATTTTGATAGAAATTCTGAGCACCAATTTGCTCAGAACAATAAAATATAACATATATTTTTATTTTCTTCTTTTTTTAGCTGCTTTTTTAAGTACTTCTATATTATTTAGTGCTATACCTGTTCCTCTAATTACACAATCAAGAGGATTATCTGCAATATGTACTGGTATATTTATTATACTAGTTATATATCTATCTATGTTCTTTATAAAAGCACCACCACCAGATAAAACTATACCTTTTTCCATTATGTCAGCAGCAAGCTCTGGAGGTGTTCTTTCTAAGGTTTCATTTATAGTTCTTAATATTTCCTCTATTATTCTTTGCATAGCTTCTTGAACTTCCGATGTACAAACTGTTATTGTTGCTGGAAGACCGGTTGTTAATTCTCTTCCCTTTACTTGCATTTTTTCTTCTGTCATCGAAGAATAAGCTGCTCCTATAGTGTTTTTTAACTCTTCTGCTGCTGCTTCTCCTATAATTACATTTTTTCTATTTTTTATATATTCCACTATATCTTTATCAATATCATCGCCTGCAAGTCTAACAGAACTAGAACTAACTATTCCTCCAAGAGATATTACAGCAACCTCTGTTGTTCCTCCGCCAATATCTACTATCATAGTTCCTTCTGGTCCATCCACCTTAAGTCCTGCTCCTATTGCAGCTGCCATTAATTCTTCCATTATATATACTTCTTTTGCGCCAGAAGAATACACAACTTCTTCAACTGCTCTTTCTTCAACATCAGTCACACCAGATGGTACACAAACTACAACTCTTGGTTTACTAAATATAGTTTTTTCCGTGACCTTTGAAATAAATTGTTCAAGCATCATTTTTGTAGCATAAAAATTAGCAATAACTCCACCTTTTAAAGGTTTTAATGCCAAAATATTTTCAGGTGTTCTTCCAAGCATTTCTTTTGCCATATCTCCAACTGCTAATACTTCATTAGTTATTCCATTTATTGCTACTACTGAAGGTTCTCTAAGTACAATTCCTTTTCCTTTTACATATACCATTGTTGTAGATGTTCCTAAGTCTATACCTATATCTTTTGCTAATATGCTCATAATATTCGTCTCCCTTCATTAAAAATACTATTATCTACTTCTTTTATGCTTGTATATTCATTATTTCCAATTATTATATGATCTAAAAGTTCAATATCAAATATTCTTATTCCATTACATATTTTTCTTGTAAAATTAATATCCTGCCTGCTAGGAGTAGAATCTCCACTAGGATGATTATGAACAATTACTATAGAAGATGCCATCTGTTTTAAAGGTTCATGCAAAACTTCTTTAATACCAATTACTGCTTTACTTTGAGCACCAACTGCTATAGTAACAACAGACTTTACAATATTTTTAGTGTTTAATATTACAACCTTAAGCATTTCTACTTGCTTGTCCTCCATTTCTTTACTAAGCAAGTTATATACATCATTAGGGCAAGTTATTTTATTTATTTTACTTTTTGGAATTTTAGATATTCTTTTAGCTATTTCCATTACTGCTTTTAATTGTATAGCTTTAACTCTGCCAATTCCTTTAAAAGACTTAAGTTCTTCAATAGAAATATTATCTATATATTTAAAACTTGACATTCCACTTTTATTTTTACCAAGTAGCACTTGAGCAAGTTCTAAACAATTCATTTCTTTAGTTCCACTTTTTATTATAATTGCTAAAAGTTCAGAATCAGAAAGTAGTTCTGCCCCATATAGTTCTAATTTTTCGTAAGGCCTATCTTCAATAGGTGCTTCTTTTATCTTTATATTGTATATGGTCTCTTTATTTGTATTTCCTATTTTACTGCCTTCTTGATTACAAAGAGAGCTATTACAAAACCTAATATACCTGCTAAGTTCAATTTACACATAAAACCAAATGTTAAATTTATAAATCCTAGATCTAATACTATAGGCTGTGATATTCCAATATCTTTTCCAAAAGCTAAAAATTTTAACCATGGTACCTTAAGTGCTAGTTCTCCTAAGTAAATTCCCAAAACAATCCCCATAAAAAGTATCATAATCTTAAAAAAATTCTTCATATGTTCCTCCTATAATATACATGTAGATTATATCTTGAATAAGCAAATATTTCAAGCATATTACAAAAATATTTCACAAAAATGCACATAATAAATTTCCACCAGCTTAGCTGGTGGCTTTTCCTTTTAGAAATCCCATTCATTTGCTATACTATTATTTTAGTGGTATTTTAATTAACATATGAATATGGTCTGAACACACTTCTGCTTCTATTATTGTTATCCTTTCCCTTTGCGTAATTGTCTTAATATTTATCTTATCTATAATCTTTTACTATTATAAAGTACCTTTCTTCTATACTTTGGTGCAAACACTACATGATACTTATAATTCCATGTTGTGTGTTCAAAACTTTTTATATCATTTATTTTGATATCTTTAATTTTAAATAAATCCCCTTTCATATTTAATATTTTGCTTCCTGTCAATCGCAAAACTATTATATATTATGTTGTATCACGTGCTTACTCATCGCTGAAAGCTATACTGAACCCCCAGACTATCTGGGGGTTTTCATATGCAAAAATTATAATATTTTAATTTTATTTCCTTTGTTCGATTGTAGAAATAACTCCACTCGTAAATCTTAGAAGCATTGTTACATCTTCTGAGTTTACAATATTATCATGATTAACATCTGCTGCTCTATATATATAATATTCACTGTTTGATATTGTTTCTGGGTCTAATAAATTAATTGCATCATCATTAGTAACTAACGAAAGTATTGTTGTAACATCATGCGCATCCACATCATTATTTTTATCTACATCTCCGTATACCACTATTCTCCCTACTAACACATCACCATTATACACCTGACAGCCAGTTGATACTATATCCTCGTCTGAAAGTTCTGTTCCTGTATTACTTAATATTTTTGCATTTAAATTAACTGTTCCATTCTTTGTTAATAAATTTAGTACATCCACTTTAGTATTTCTATTTTCATTTCCATCTAATTGCAACCCTGTTATACAACCATTTATATAAAGTAATTTTTTATCAATATTTTTTATAAATTCATAAGATGTTATTACTTGAATTCCTGAATCCATCGCAGTATTTTGTTTTTCTGTATCATTTCCTATATATACTATATCATTTTCATAGATTCCGTATTCAGTTGTTCCTGATAATAATTCCTCCTCTTGTTCTGCTGTTATATCTTCTATTGCATTTAATTTATTATCGGCTAGTATTACCTGCAGTTTTTCTCTTAAGCTTGCCACATCACTTTTTATTACTGCTTCTTCTGCTCTTCCTATTACAGAGCTATTATTTAACGATAATATTATTGCACCTGCTAAGATTATCATAACAATTATAGTAATTACTAATACTATCAGTGATATACCTTGTTCTTGTTTTTTATTTGTTTTCATTTTTCTATCTTCCTCTCTTATTTAAATATCTTTCATATATATGATTTCATATGATAAAATATTTTGCAATTGTTTTTAATAATTTTTTTATTTTGCAACATTTAATTTAATTATTAGTTTTGTAATTATTCTTATCTAATTTTCTGAAAACATTTCCTAAACTATCATTTATAACTAAATTAGCTTTATTATCAAATTTAGTAACATCTTTATTTATTAATACTAAGTTTTTCCCTTTATAATAATTAATAAGGCTACTTGCTGGATAAACAGTAAGAGAAGTTCCTCCTATTATTAATAATTCGCAATTTAATATTTTTTCAATTGCATTATTTACAACATCTTCATTTAAAGTTTCTTCATATAATACAACATCTGGTTTTATTACGCCACCACATTCACATTTGGGAATAGAATCACTATTAAATACTATATCAGCATCATATTGTTTCCTGCACTTCATACAAAAGTTTCTAAAGATATTTCCATGAAGTTCATATATTACCCTTGAACCAGCTTTCTGATGCAATCCATCAATGTTTTGTGTAATAACAGCTTTTAATTTTCCACATTGTTCTAATTTTGCTAAATAGTAATGAGTAATGTTAGGCTCATACATTAAAACGTTCATTTTTTCTTTATAGAATTTATAAAATTCTTCTGTATAACTCATAAAAAAAGTATGACTTAATATAGTCTCTGGAGGATACTTATATTTTTGATTATATAGACCATCCTCACTTCTAAAATCTGGAATACCACTTTCAGTAGATACTCCTGCTCCACCGAAAAAAACTATATTATTACTTTCTTCTATTAATTTTTCAAGTATTTTAATTTTATCTATTTCCTTACGCATAAATAAACTCCTTTATTATATTAATATATTATATAAAATTTCAAATAAAAATCAATAATTTTTCTCTAATCGCCTTTACATAATATATTGTTATTTAATAATATTTTTGTTATACTAATTACATATGGAAAATTTAAAAAGATATAATAGATTAAATGAATTTCTAAAAGAAAAATTTGGAGAACGAGTTTTAAAAATTTGTATAGATGGCGGTTTTACTTGTCCAAATAGAGACGGCTTTAAAAGTAGTAATGGCTGTATATTTTGTAGTGAAAAGGGTTCAGGTGAACATATAAAAGAATTTAATAGTATAACAAGTCAAGTGCAAAATTATTTTAAAAGTTATAAAAGTAAACGAGCAAATAAATTTATAGCATATTTTCAAAATTTTACTAATACATATGATACGCTAGAAAATTTAAAGAAAAAATACGATTCTGCATTAATAGATAATAGAATTATAGCTCTTGCTATTTCTACAAGACCTGACTGCATTAATGAAGATATTGTTAAACTTATAAAAAGCTACTCATATAAGTACTATGTTTTTGTAGAATTAGGACTTCAAACATCTAACGACAAACTAGGATGTGATATAAATAGACATTATTCTTCTAATGATTTTACTAATGCAGTAAACATGTTAAATAAATATAACATTGACGTCGTAGCTCATATAATGGTAGGACTTCCTAATGAAACAGAAAAAGATATTAAAGATACGGTAAATTTTTTAAATCAACATAACATTAGAGGCTTAAAAATACATTCTACATATATTGTCAAAAATACAATTTTAGCAGATATGTTTAAAAATAATAAATATACACCTATAACATTAGAATATTACCTAGATAGATTGGTATATATATTAACTCATATAAATCCTGACATTGTAATACATAGAATTTCTGGAGATGCTCCTAAAGATCTGCTAATTGCTCCTACATGGAATTTGCATAAAAAGTGGATTATAAATGGACTTGATAAAATTTTAAAAGAGCAAAATTTATACCAAGGTATGTACTATGCTAAGTCTTAATATACTTATTCTTGTTTTTTGTCATATTTTGTAATATAATTATTAAAAATTATGGAGGCAAAAATGAGTAAAATAGAAAAATTTGAAAAAATTAAAGAAAAACAAAAGAGCAAGCTAAAAGAAATGGAAAATAGAAAAGAAATAAAAAAAGTAAAAAATGTTATGTCTGATTTTAAAAAATTTGCTATAAAAGGTAATATTATTGACATGGCAACCGGTGTTATCATAGGTACTGCATTTACCAAAATAGTTAATTCACTTGTTAGTGAAATAATAACACCATTACTTAGTAAATTAACTGGAAAAGTTGATTATAACGATATGTTTTTAGTACTTGGACAAGGTCACTTTAATACATTAGAAGAAGCTCAAGCTGCTGGAGCTATAACATTAAACTACGGTGTATTTTTATCAAATATACTAGATTTTCTTATTATAGCTTTTACTATGTTTATATTTTTACGTTATACATTTAATAAACGTTCTAAAGTAGAAGAAGCAACTGTAACACCTACTCCTACTACAAAAAAATGTCCTTACTGCATTACGGAAATTAATATAGAGGCTACTAGATGCCCTAATTGTACTAGTATTTTAGAAACAGACAACAAATAAAATTCAAAAGCTGTATAGTTTATTTAGTATAACTAACTTTTCTATTTATATTTTCGGCTGTATTTTGAGCGAAAGAAACTACACCTAGATTATTTCTAGATTCTACTTGTGTGTGTGTGTGTGTGTTACCCCCACAACGTTTCTACGCTCTTTAGTTAACATTTATTTTTCCTCTTTTCTTTTTTACTATTTTATAATACCATATATTTTTTGTTATATCAAGCATTTATTTTTACTTGCTATTTTACTTCTTCCATATTTAACTCTCTATTTTTATCTTCTTTTTTATTTTTTCTTTCACGTATCTTATCTTGCACTTTATCCAATACGTATCTTCTCATAATTGAAAAATTACTAAATAACCTAGTACTAAATACAATTATTGCTGCTAAATATATATCAACATCAAGTTTTTCTCCTAAATATACTAATGCTATTGCAATTAATGCATTTCCAAAGAAACCTGTTAAAAATATACTTAAGCTAAACTTCCTTTGAGTATTAGATACTAAAGCTCCAAACACCGTATCAATAAATGCAAGTATTGCAACTGCAACATATTTTGAAATTGAATAAGGAACTATTATATTCATACCTGCAACTATACCTAAGATAGCGCATACTACTAATATTATTATTCCAATCATTACTGTTCCCCCCTATTCTTCTACTACCGTTGCCTTTGAGAAGTTTAATTTACCATCATATTTTTGTATAGTTATATTATCTTCTGTTGTAATATCAACTTTTATTCCATAAACTTCAAAGTTATCCACTATTCCACCTTTAATATTAAGAGCACTTTCTAAATATTTAGCATTTCCTATAGCTTTTACTGTAAATGGTGCTGCTACCTTTTCGCCATTTACTTGAATTACTGGACCTACACACCTTATTGCCGTATTTGCAAGTATTCTTTGTCCATTGATTGACATTGCTTCAGCACCTGCAGCACTAAGTTCATTAATAATAGCTCTTAGATCTGTATCATGTATAAGCATAGATTCTGTTGATATATTATCTGTTATAGCCATATCACTATCATCTAAAGTAATTACAATACCTTCACCCTTTACATCTTTCATTCCAGAAAGAGCAGACATTTGATTTAACTGCTCAGTAAGCGAATTTATAAGGCTACTGTTGTTTGAAGAACTAGTTTTATATTCTTCTACTATTTCTAAGTTCTTTTCATTTTCTTTTTTTAATTCTTCGTATTCTATTTTTAAAGCTGTAAGGTCATCTATTAACTCCTCTTCTCTTTTCCCTTGCAAAGTCTCATCTGATTTATTAACAGTATTTAATTGCGCCATGAATATAAATGAAAGAGCAAAAACAGCCAGTCCTATAAGTGTATATTGCCAAACAGCATTTTTCTTCATAAAGTCATTTATTTTTTTTACATTATCAACTTCACTTTTTTCTTTAATGCTCTTTACTATATCCTTTTTTTCATTTTTTTTAGGTTTTATATCTTTTAATTTTTGTTCTTTTATCACCGTTTTCACTCCTTTTTTTATCCTATTTTTTCTACAAAAGTTGGATTATCTAAAGTTAAATCTATTCTTCCACCTTTTCCTGATACTTCTTTTAATATCTCTTTTAAAAATTTCATTTTATACTCTAAATTTTTACTAACTACTGTTACTACTTCTATTTTATAATCAAGTGTAAGTATAATCTTAGAGTTTTCAAATTTAACACTAGTCACTTTTGAATCAATATTTGCATCATTATATTTTTCATATATTGTTTCAAAGCGTTCTATTTTTTTGTATTCAGTATCTGGTATACTCTTCCCAACTTCTTCATTCTTGTCCAAACTAAGACCGAAAAAGTGGCATCTCATTAGGTAGTATATCCTCAGCCTTTACTTTCTCTAACATTATACCATATTTGTCTACCTTTACATATTCATTTGTATCTTTGTTATTTATAACATACTTAGAAGTTCTTTCTGTTACTATTATTCTAAGTGTGCTTTCTTTTCCAATTTTTATTTTAACATCTTCTATGTACGGAAGCTCTTCTAATATTCTCTTCTTTATTTTTCCCTTACCTATAAAAAGCATATTTTTATTATTTGGTACATCTGCAACTTCTAGAACCTTTTCACTTGTATAGTATTTAGAATTTTCAACCTTAACCGTTTTTACTTTTAAATCATCTGAAGTATATATATAATAACAACCAAATCCTACACCTGAAAAAGCTATTAGTATAACAAACCAAAATAAAAGTGCTCTAAAAAACTTTTTAACTTTATTTTTCTTCTTTTTAGGAATATATTTTTCTATATTTTCCTTCCTTCGTTTTGCCATATAATCACCTTTTTACTACATTCATTATCTCGTTATATATAACTTCTTCTACATCATTTTTTTGAAGTTTCCTAGATGCGTCTGACATTATTTTAAGTTTATCTTCTGAACCTATTATATTTTCAATGTGCTTGTATAAAGTGTCCTCATTTAGTTCATTTTCTAATATTATATCAGCTGCTCCAGCATCTTCTAAAACTTTTGCGTTATAATATTGATGATTCTCTGTAGCATAAGGAAAAGGTATAAGTATTGCAGGTTTTGATGCCAAAGTTATTTCTGTTATTGTCATTGCTCCTGATCTTGTAATCAAAAGATCTGATGCCTTATACATCTTATCCATATCGAATACAAATCTTTCTAATTTAATATATTTTTCTGAATCCTTTATATTCTTTAGTCTTCTATTTAGTTCATCATAATTTTTAATCCCGGCACAAAGAACTATAAAGAATTTATTGCTTTTTTTAGCTAAAGCTAAATTTGTGACAACATCATTAAATTTCTTAGCTCCTTGACTTCCACCGGTTACAAATATTATTTTTCTATCGTCTAAAACTTTACTAAGTTCTAAATCCCTTATACATTCTTCTTTATTTAAATTATCTATTTTTTTAGAATTAAATTTAGCTGGTGACCCTGTATACACTACATTTGGTCTATTTTTTAATCTCTGTTTTGCATCTTCAAATCCTACCATAACTCTAGCCGCATTTTTTGCAAGCATCTTTACTGCAAGTCCTGGAAATGCATTACTTTCATGTAACATATATGGTATTTTTAATTTTTTTGAAGCCATCATAACTGCTCCGCAAATATATCCACCTGTACCTATAACAACATCTGGTTTAAATTCACTAATTATTTTTTTAGCATCCTTAATACCCGCAATTGTATCAAAAATAGATTTAATATTTTTAACTGTAAGTTTTCTATATAGTTTTCCTGTCCTTATATGCTTTATATTAAATCCAGCTTTAGTAACTAGCTCATTTTCTATTCCATTTTCGGTACCAATAAATAGGAACTCACTATCCTCTTCCCTTTCTTTTATAATATTTGCTATAGCTATTCCTGGATTAATATGTCCTCCTGTGCCAGCACATGCTATAATTGCTCTCAAATAAAATACACCTCACAATCTGATGTAATAATATTATACCTTTTATTTTGCCGTATGTCTAGATATATTAAGTAGTATTCCAACTGCTGCTAAATTTATTACAAGTGATGTTCCTCCATAACTAAAAAATGGTAGTGGCATACCAGTAACTGGCATACTCTTTGTAACAACTGCTATATTGATTATTATCTGAAATGCAAACATTGCTGTTATTCCCGTAGCAACTAACATTCCAAATAAATCATTGCATTTTAACGCTGTTCTTATTCCCCTTATTACAAAGTATGCAAATACTCCTATTATAGCAGTAGCACCAACAAAACCCAATTCCTCTGCAGTAACGGCAAATATAAAATCATTTTGTGCTTCTGGAAGCCATAGATATTTTTGTCTACTCTGCCCTAAACCTCTTCCAAATAAACCTCCAGATCCAACTGCATATAAACTTTGTGATGCTTGCCAGTTTCCTCCTGTAATATCTTCTTCAGGATTTAAAAATGATGTTATTCTATCCATTCTAAATCCTTTAGCAAACAAAAATCCTCCTATAGCTAGACAACCTATTATTAATAATGGTATTACATATTTTGCTTCTAATTTCATACCACTTGCTAAAAATATAACACCTGTGATAAAAGCCATTATAACCATTCCACTTAAGTGGTTTTGAAAGAACATAACTATACATACTATAACAAAGAACAGTGCTGGAACTACATATCCAAGCATGCTCGTTAGTTTTTTATAATTATTAACTATATATGTAGAAAGTACTATGCATAGCGCTATCTTCATAAGTTCTGATGGCTGAAATGTAGTAATTTCTAAATCTATCCACCTTCTTGCACCATTTATCTCAGTACCAATACCTGGCACCAAAACAAGTATCATAAGTAAAAGCGAAATTCCATATATTATGTATGCAAATTTTGAATATACTCTATAATTTATTTTAGAAACAACAAGCATAACTATTACACCAATTATAGCAAAAATCAATTGACGTATCAAAAAATGACTTGAATTGTTAAATTCAGTAAGCGCATAATATGAGCTTGCTGATGCAACCATTATTAACCCCATACATAAAAGTATCATAACAGAAAAAAACAATTTAAAATCAAATGATTTATCACTACCTATACTTGTTATATCATTTTTCTTTTTATCCATGCCTCTTTAACTTTCTCCCCTCATATTTATACTATACAAAATAAGCAAAAACGCATAAAACTGCCGTTATAAACCAAAAAATAGATACTACTTTTGTTTCTTTTACGCCTGATAATTCTAAATGATGATGTATAGGCGCCATTTTGAATAATCTTTTTCCTTTTGTTACTTTAAAATATATTACTTGAAGTGCTACAGATAGTGTCTCAATAACAGGTACTAAAGCTACTATAGCTAAGTATATAGGCATCTTCATAAGTATTGCCATAGCTGCGATTGCTCCTCCTAGTGCAAGAGATCCTGTATCCCCTAAAAACATTTTAGCTGGATACATATTAAATATTAAAAAAGCTAAACTTGCTCCCATTACAGTAGAACCAAATAAAATCATTTCTGTATCATTATTCTTTATAGCTACTGCTGTAAAAAATCCTATTATTAAAGTAATAATTCCAGTTGCAAGTCCATCTAATCCGTCAGTAAGATTTACTGCGTTACTAGTTCCAAGAAGTATAAAAACAGTAAATACGACAAATATACCAACTGGCATAATTATATCTTTTGCCATAAACGGAATTATAGTATCTGTTCCATAATTAAAAACTAATAAATATGTTAATATAAATATTGAAGAAATAATAAATAAAAATATTATTTTCTTAATTGGTGATAACCCTTCTGTATTTTCATATCTAAGTTTTTTGTAGTCATCGATAAAACCTACTATACCAAATCCCAAAAATGGAATTATAGCCATTATAAGTTTAGGATATTTAATTGCTGCTATTGACAGTATAATAAGAGATGCAATTAATATAACTATACCTCCCATAGTAGGGGTTCCAGCTTTTTTTAAGTGGGATTTTGGTCCATCATCTCTAACCACTTGACCTATCTTTAACTTTTTAAGATAAGGTAATATTATTAAACTAAATAATATTCCTAATACATATGATACTAAAAACACTAGCATTTGTAACTTCATTTAATATTTCAACTCCTATTTATATAATTAAAATGTTTCTATATTTTTATCTGGCATTTCTTTTGCGATATCTTTAACTATCTGTCTTTCGTCAAAACTAATTTTTTTATTTCCTTTAAGCAACTGATATGTTTCATGTCCTTTTCCCGCTATTATAATAGTGTCATTTTTCCAAGCTATTCTCATAGCAAATTTTATAGCCTCTTTTCTATTTTCAATTATTTTATACAAGCCTTTTGTCTTCTTTATTCCCTCTTCTATATCTTTCATTATTTTCTTTGGATTTTCTTCTCGTGGATTATCAGTAGTTATTACTGTAAAATCTGCATATTTTCCAGCTATTTCTCCCATAGCAGGTCTTTTTTCCACATCTCTATTTCCTCCACATCCAAAAACACATATAACTCTTCCCTTTGCATATCTTTTAGTATTTAATAAAATTGCCTCTAAGCTAGATGGAGAATGCGCATAATCTATAAGTACTGCAAATGTTTTTTCTATATCTACTACTTCACTTCTTCCTGGAACTCTTATTTCTTTTAAAGCTACTAATATAGCGTCCATTTGAGCTCCAAGCATACTTGTTACGGCAATAGCAGCTAAAGCATTGTATACTGTATATCTTCCTGGTATATTAATAGTGACTGTTTGTAACATTTTATTTATATACATCTTAAACTCTACAAAATTATTATTTATTCTAACATCAACTGCTGTTATATTGGCTTCATTATCTAATCCATATTTAGCTGTTTTACATTTAATCATTTTCTCAAGTCTAGGTGTATATATATCATCTGAATTTATTATAGCGAAATCTGAACTTTCAAATAATTTTGCCTTAGCGTTTAAATAATTATCCATTGTTTTATGATAATCCAAATGATCTTGTGAAAGATTTGTAAATACTCCTATAATATAATGTATTCCATAAACTCTATTTAAATCTAAAGCATGGGAAGATACTTCCATGACCACATATTCCATATCTGCATCTACCATATCTTTTAGTAGCTTTTGGAGATCTAATGACTCTGGTGATGTTCTTGTTGCCTCTATTTTTTTATCACCATATGTATTATATATAGTCCCTATCATTCCTGTTTTTTTACCTGATGCAAGTAATATATCCCTTATCATATATGCAGTTGTTGTTTTTCCCTTTGTTCCAGTTATTCCTATCATTTTAAGCTTACTTGCAGGATTATCATAATATGTTGCAGAAACTTTAGCTAAAGCTATTCTAGTATCCTCTACTTTTATAAAAGTAATACCCTGCTCTTCTTTTATATCATGATCTTTTTTTACTAAGATTGCTATAGCACCTTTTTGAATTGCTTCATCAATATAATTGTGACCATCTTCATTAAACCCAGATATAGCTACAAACAAATCTCCTTTTTCTATCTTTTTAGAATTATACTCTATTTTATTTATAGTTACATTTATATTTCCTATAACTTCTTTATCTTCTAAATTTTCTATTAAATATTGTAATAACATAAAATACCTCTCTTTTCTAAAATATACTTTTCCGCTATCCTTAGTTTAAGTTTAGCATTAATAATTAATGTAAATCTGTAGTATCCACAAATTTTACTGTTACAATTGATCCTTTTTGAACTACATCACCTGGACTAGGATCCTGAATTATAGCATTTCCTGTACCTATTATTCTAATGTTAAGTGATGAATTCTTTAATATCTTTGTTGCAGACGCAATAGATTTATCCCTTATATCTGGAACTGTAACTGTTATTTTTTCTTTATCAGAATTTTTGTAAACTCTGACTGTTGAGCCTGATATTAGACTAGCACCAACTTTAGGTATTTGATCTTCAATCAAATCACCTTCTTCAAATTTACTATCAGAAGCTATTGAAAAACCAAGTTCTTTTAACATTTCTTCTGCTTTACTATATGTTTTTCCTGTTAAATCTGGCACTAATATTTCCTCTATATTATTTTCTTCTAATGTATAATCTGGATTTACATCTAAGTATCTTAATGTTTCATCAATTATATTAGAAACTACAGGTGCACAAACTGTTCCGCCTTGATGTCCTTGAGGTCCTGTTGGATTATATAAATTAAACATAACGCAAATCTCTGGATCTGTAACTGGGGCTATACCAACAAATGATGCCATATACCAAAGATTTTTTCCTCTTCCTTGTTCACCAGTTCCTGTTTTTCCTGCAACAGAATATCCTCTTACCTTTGCAGCTTTACCTGTTCCTTCTTCAACAGTATCATATAGAGCATCTAAAATACTTGCCGCTGTCTCTTCAGATATAACTCTTTTTTTAATTTTAGGTTCTGTTTTTGATACCAAATTGCCATCTGATGTTCTTATTTCACTTACTACATAAGGTGTAACTATTTTACCACCGTTTGCAACAGCAGCTGCCGTTACAATACTTTGAAGTGGGGTTATTTGAAATGTCTGGCCAAAACCTGTAGTTGCAAGGTCTACTTCTGTCATAGTTTCAGGGTCATGAAGAATCCCTCCTACTTCACCTGGTAAATCTATTCCTGTCTTATCTTTTAAATTAAATGCTTCTAAATATTCACAATATTTTTTTATTCCAACTTTAAGGGCCGATTGCATAAATACTGGGTTACACGAATTCATTATCCCTTGCCTTAAACTTTGTGAACCATGGGCTCTTGGATGCCTCCAACAACGAATAGTCCATCCTCCTACTTGCATTGCTCCTGCACAATTAAATGCTCCAGCTGTATCCATTGATACAAGATCTTCCTCAAGTACCGCAGAAGCTGTCACTATTTTAAATGTAGATCCTGGTTCTGCTGTATTAGATATTGCTTTATTTCTCCATATATCAGATAATGCTTCTGATTTTTCTTTAGTAGACATAGAGTCCCATTTAGCCATTAATTCTTCAGTATTTGGTTCAAAAGCATTATTTGGATCAAAATCCGGATACGTTGCCATAGAAAGTATTTCACCAGTATCAGGCCTCATAATTATTATGGTTCCATAATCTGCTTCGTTTTCTTTAACAGCTTTTGCTAAATTCTTTTCCACAATACTTTGTATAGTAGCATCGACTGTAAGAACCAAATCATAACCATCTATTGGTGCTACGTATTGCTCTTCTTTATATGGAGTCTCTCTTCCTTTACCGTCAGCACTTCCAACTATTTTCCCTGGAACACCCGATAATTCTTTATCATATTCAAGCTCTAATCCGTATAGTCCTTGACCGTCTGTTCCAGTAAAACCAAGCACATGTGAAAGAAGATTATTATATTGGTAAACTCTCTTTGATGACTCATCTACTTTAATACCATTTATCTCATTTTCAAGTACATATTTATATACTTCCGTTGCTGCATCTTCATCAACTTTAGTTTTTATTGTAACAAGTGAAACTTTTTTATTTAATTTTGCTAACACATCATCCTCTTCTAATTCCAAAATATTAGCCAAATCTTTTGCTACTTGTTCTTTATTTTCTATATCATTTGGCACTGCACTTACTGTATTTGTAGATATACTCTGTGCAAGTTTTTTTTCATAAGTTGCATCATATATAGTGCCTCTTGTAGCAGCTACACTCCTATCTCTTGTTTGTTGTTTATACGCTTTTTGCTCATAATAATCCCCCTTTATAACTTGAAGATAAAATAATCTACATACAAGTGCTAAAAGAAGTATGCACAAACTCATAAGAATAAATTTAACTGTCCTTTTATTTTTAACGCTCGCAAAAGCCAATAATTTCACCCCTTATTTTTTATCTATTATACCATAAATACTCTAATATATTCTACGTATATGCAAGAATTTTTAGAAGTTTTTTTACAAGTTTTACATATTGGATTTTGATCTTTTCATTTCTCTATAATATACTATAGTATAAATTATTATATATATGATAGAAATAGGAATAATTGGTACAATACAAAAATAAATTCCTAGTATAAATAACGAATCTAGTAACCCTTTTATTCCATATGATATATGATGGTTACCAAAAAATTCATATTCATATCCAAATATTGCAGAATATATTCCATAACACAAATATATTATCCAAAATAATATGCAAAGAATAAAGAAAAATTTCTTTAAATTTATCTTTTTTTTAGCATTGTTATTATCTACTTCTTTATTTGATTTTCTAGTTATAAAATACCATAATTGGTAAATAATACAAACAATAAATATTACTGTTACATAATTAAACATAAACAAATTATCAAACCAAAAATTATTCAATGCTTCCATTGCACCATCAATTCCATATTCAATTTTTCCATGATAAAATTCGTATTCATATCCAAATATTGAATGATATATGCATTTTAGTATTAAATAAACATATGGCAATAAAGATACATAAAAGATCACTTTCTTTTTATTAAATTTCATAATTTCCCCCTATAATAAAAAAAGAAGCCAATTTTAACATATATTTATATATGTTACTGCTTCCTATATATGTAATCTTAAAAAATTATTGTATATTTTATTAGAGTATTAAAAAATATCATTTATTACTCCTTTTACTTTTTCAATAAAATTAGTTATCATATTTTTTGCAGAAAGTTTTTGTATACTTTCTTCATTTTCCATATTAACATAAATAAGCTGACTCTTCTCTGGTTTTTGCATTCCAAGTTGTTGCTTTGCATAAGATTCAACATAATTTATATCCATAACTTTTTCTACCGCTATTTGAGTTGTAGCAAGTTCTGATTTTGCAACTTCTAAATCTTCCTTTAAGTTTTGAACTTGCAAATTCTTCTCACTTATTACATTATATCTATATGTTATTACCATAAGCATAGTAAACACTAATAAAGTAGTTAAAACTAATGTAGCTCTACTTTTTTTAGAAATTGTATTTTTATTTGTATTCTTTATTAATTTAAATTTTTCTTGGTTAGTTTTGATTTTCTTTTCAGGTAAACTTAAATCATAAAGATACTTCTTCTCTGCTAACATTAGCTTTCTCCTTTCTTTACTTTCGCTCAAACACTCTTAATTTTGCGCTTTGAGATCTAGAATTAATTTTTAATTCTTTCTCTGTTGGTAATATTGGCTTTTTTGTAATAATTTTTCCATAAGAAATATAATTACAAATGCATTTTGGAAAATCCTTTGGACAAGTACATTTTCCTTGCATATCTTCAAACGTTTTTTTTACTATTCTATCTTCTAATGAATGAAAAGAAATTATACATAATCGTCCTTTAGGTTTTAATGCTTTTATACAATCTCTTATTCCCTTTTCTAAAAGCTTTATCTCATCATTTACTTCTATTCTAATTGCTTGAAAGATTCTTTTTGCCGGATGACCTTTATCTACAAGGGCTTTTTTAGGAATATTCTTTTTAATTATTTCAACAAGTTCTAATGTTGTTTCTATCTTTTTTAATTTTCTTGCTTCTATTATTCCTTTTGAAATTTGTTTAGAATATTTTTCTTCGCCATAGTCAAAAAATATTCTGCAAAGCTCTTCTTCAGAATAATTATTTACAACATATTTTGCTGTTATTTTGTCTTCTTTATTCATTCTCATATCAAGCTCTGCATCATGCATATAACTAAAGCCTCTGCTTGCTTCATCAAGCTGATAAGAAGACACGCCTAAATCTAGTAATATTCCGTCTACACCTTTTATATCTAGTTTATTTAATATATCTAATATATTAGTATGATTATCATGAACTGCTATAAAATTATCATAATTAGATAGTCTTTTCTTTGCTACTATTAGCGCTTCATTATCTCTATCTATACCAATAAGTTTACCTGTATTATTTAGTTTTGCTAATATTATAGATGAATGACCTGCTCCACCTAGTGTACCATCAACATATATGCCGTCTTTTTTTATGTTTAAATTATCTATACATTCATCTTTTAAAACTGGTATATGATTAAACTCCATTTTTTTCTCCATTAAATAATTTTTAAAATCTTTTGTTTATTACATAAAAATATCTTTTGTTTATTAATAATTTTTTCTTTTGTAGAGGAGAATTGACTTTTGTATATTTGTAATCATTTGTTTTAACTTTTTTATTTCTTTTGTTTGTTTAATTTTATCTTATGTATATTATTTAAATTTTCTTTAGTAATATTTATAGTTAAATGCCTAAATCTGACATCTGACTAGCAACCTCTTCAACGCTAATGTTATCTTCACTAGTATAATTAGTCCATTTTTCTTTATCCCAAATTTCTGCTCTAGTTATAGCACCAATTATAACTGTATCTTTAGTAAGTCCTGCATATTGTCTTAAATGTGCAGGTAGTACAATTCTTCCTTGTTTATCAAGTTGACATTCTGTAGCTCCTGCTGCAAAAAATCTTGTAAATACTCTTGCATTTTGGTTTGTTAGTGGTAAAGATTTTAGTTTTGCTTCAAATGTTTGCCATTCTGAAATAGAGTAAATAAATAAGCAGTTGTCTAATCCTTTTGTTACAATAAAAATACTACCTAAGTCATCTCTAAACTTAGATGGTATTATAAGTCTTGATTTGTCATCAATTGAATGATTATATTCACCTAGTAACAAAAGTTTCACCTCCTACCACTTTGCTCCACTTTACTCCACCTGTACCCATATTGTAGTATAAAAAAAAATAAAATGCAATACTTTTTTATAAAAAAGTTAATTTTTTAATAAAAAAGATTGCATAATAATTTAAAATTAAATTTAATATCATTTTATATAAAAAAATTAGGGAAAAATATTCCCCAATTTTACCACGAAATTTCATACTTTACTTTGTTGGTTTTCTGATTTAATATTGTAATAATATTAAATCCATCATTTTCAAGTTTCTTCCTTACGTTATCAAGAAGTATTTTATCATATTCAATACTTCTTTTCCCTGTCTCAATAAATGCATCCATAAGCTCTACAATTTCATTTAATTGCTCATCTTCCTTAAGTTTCATTTTTTCTCTTGCACGCGCTTGCAATTCCCATATCTTTGACATTTTAAGTTCCTCCATATAATTATATATTTGATTTTAAATTATTCACTACATATATAATTATATCACATATTTATGTAAAGTTCAAGATAGAACAAGTAAAATACTCGAATACAAAAATAAATGTGAACTAGCAAGGTTCACATTTAATATTATTAATTCACTATTTTTTGTACTACTTTTTCAGCAGCCTTCAGCTTAGGTTCACTTTTTTAGGCTATTTCTTTGTTTACACCAAACTATTGACTTAGAGTCTATTTTATATATGGATATGGATTGATTGGTACATTATTTACTCTTATTTCAAAATGCAAGTGAGGTCCTGTTGACCAACCAGTACTTCCCATTTCTGCTATTTTTTGACCTGCTGATACAGTATCACCTTCTTTTACATTAAAAGCACTTAAGTGTGCATAATACGTAATAATTCCTCCACTATGCTGTATCTTTACTATATATCCATAACTGTTTTGCCATTTAGCATATATAACTGTACCAGCTTTATATGCATATATTGGTGTTCCAATCTTATTAGCAATATCTATTCCTCTATGACTACCAGAATAATATTGAGTATATATACCAGATGTTGGCTTTATTCCTCCTGACACACTAGCATTTTTACTATATGATGATGAAGTCCCTTTGTAACTACCAGAACCTCCACTAGTTTTCTTTTTAACAGTTGTTTTTTTAACAACTGGTTTATATCTGCTTACTAGGTCAGAATAAATAGTTTTTGCCTTTTCTGTATCTGTTATATTATTTAATTCTGCTACTTTTTCAGATTTTACTTCTACATTTACTCCTGTGGTATTTTTCTTTAGATCCTTAACGTAATTTTCAGCTGACTCTTTAGATGTAAATGTCATTTCTGTTTTATCTTTTACTATTACATTATAAATTGTATATTCTGCTTTTGCCACATCTCTTATTTCTGTATATAAATTTTGATCTTCTAATTTATTTTTTCTAACATAACTTAATTCAAATGTTGGCTCTGCTTCCAAATATACTTTAACCTCTACACCATCAGCCTTTTTTTCTTTTGCTATTATATCGAATATTTCATCGAATTCTGCTTCTGTTTTAAAGTATCCTACAACTTTATCATTTATTTTAGCTCTATAAGTTGGTGTATATATATTAAATATTGTAACCATAACTGCACTTAAAGTTAAAACAAATAATACAACTGTAAAGAATATAAATCTTAGCGTTCTGAGCACGCCACTACCTTTCACTTTAAAAAACACCCCTTTTTATTTTTTGCCTCACGTAACTATTATAACACAAAACGCTTGTCTATGTCAAATCAAGCTAATACATGAGAACTTAAACATAATTATGCATTTATTTTATCATATAGTAAATTATATGTCAAATTCATTTCAAAATGTCTTGTACATCCTATAAATAGGCATTTTTATACATAAAAAGAAAAACTAGGATTATTTCATCCTAGCATTTCTCCTTCTTTTATTAAGGTTGTATTTTTTTACACCCGAAATAAAAAGGAATGGTGATGCAATTATTATAAGTCCAAGTGGCACCCGTACTAAATTGTTGTTCATATTTGACAACCATCTAGTATATGGATTAGAAGAGTTGTACAATTTATCTCTTGATTCATTAACTGAATCGTAAATATTATTTGCACTTTCTCTTGCCATGTAATTATAATCTGCATATTGTTCACTTTCTACCACATCATTTGAATACATTACTAAATTAAAGCCTATAAAAAATGTATGAAGCGATAGAATACAAAGTGCTACAAAAATTGTCATCACAACAAATACATACAAATTTTTCTTCCGTGTGTTCATATTAAGAACCCCCTATAAAATAATATATACATATATTATACTACTTTTAAGAGAAAAAATCAAATTTTATGGTAACTGATTAGAACCCTATATCTACACACTCAAAATAATCAGTACAGTTCTACACTGCATAAAGTGCTAAACGGAACCCATTATTGCTGCTGCACAAAGACGGATTATTTCCGTAACAGCTCGATGCTGGATAGCTAGAGCCAGTAGTATTACAGCTACCACCACGATAAACACGGTAATTATAACTATAGGCCTCCATAGTCC
>CALXJE010000006.1 GCA_944388545.1 uncultured Clostridia bacterium | reverse complement strand
AAAAAATAAAATAAATTAAGTAAAACTATTTTTAGATAAAATGCTTGATACTAGGGCATTTTATAAAATAATATAAAATATTTTAAAATAAAAAAAAGAGGCTAAAAGCCTCAAAATTGGTTGCGGGAGATAGACTCGAACTATCGACCTTCGGGTTATGAGCCCGACGAGCTGCCAACTGCTCTATCCCGCGATATTTAATACTTAAATAGTATAATATATTTATATGATGTTTGTCAATAGTTTATGTCAATTTTATTAAAAATATTAATAAAAAAAATAAATTCTGTTTTGAAAATTAAAAAAAATTTTAAACTCATGGACAAAAGTATATGCATATGATATATATAGTATAAAATATCGAAAAGATATGACAAGTTATTTTATAAAGCATAACTAATAGGAGGAAATCAATGAATAAAGAAAAATTAAATGTTTCAATTAAAGAATATAAAAAACGAATTGAAAGATTAGTAGATATAGAGGTAATAAATGAAAGACAAGAGAGAAAAAAATATTACCAGTCTTGGTCAAAAGAAAGAATAAAAAATATGACTGAAGATGAATTTGTAGAATATATTGGAAAGCTATGGTCAATGATCGTTTGGGGAAATAAAAAATACATTGCTGATAAAATTATTAAACTTAATGGATTTGAAAATATCAAAAATATGCTTATTGACTTATTATATGGAACAGAAGATATAGAAAAAAGATGGGATAGATTTTATAAAAATATTAAGCAAATAGGGCCATCAAGTATGAGTGAACTATTAAGTTATATAAATCCTAATGAGTACGTTGTATGTAATAAGGTAACATGTGCATGTTTTAAATATTTAGAAGTCCCTAAAGTCCCAGTATACAATTATCAATATACAGGAAAAAACTATAAAAGATTATGTAATGAAGCAAAAGAGATAAAAAGTAAAATGTATGAAGAGGGAATAAAAAACGTAGATTTATTAATTGTAGATTATATATTTTGGGATATAGTTTATCCGGCTTCAAAAAAAGATAATGAGTTAAAAAATAATGAGGAAGAACTTATAATAGAAAAAGATGATAAGAAATTTATACATAATGATATAATTAATCAAATTGTAGAAATAGGGCAGTGGCTAGGATTTGAAAGTAAATCAGAAGTAAAGATAGCTGATGGAGCCATTGTTGATGCGATATGGCAAGCACAGATTGGGAATATGGGAAAAGTTATATACGCATTTGAAGTTCAAACACATGGTAGTATAGATAGTTTAATATTGAATTTACAAAAAGCAACAAATAATTTTGCAGTACAAGCTATAGTGGCTGTATCAGATGAAAAGCAAATTGAAAAAATAAAAAAAGAATCAAAAGGAATACATAATATAGAAACCAAATTAAAAACATGGAATTATTTAGAAGTTATGGAAATGCATGATTGTTTGGAAAGATCTAATGAGATAATTAATAATCTAGAATTAGTTCCAGAAAGCTTTATATAATATTATGGAAGGTTGCTTACACTAAAATTAAAAGATAATTTGGTTTTAAAAACTACTGCAAGAAGATATTTAACCTAAAACTGAAAAAAGTCTATAGAAAAAATATTTTTAGAAGTTTTTCTGTAAATCAAATAAAGTTATATATCGCGGATATGCAATTAAATTACATATTTTAATATTTTTAGGCAATTTCATTCTAAAGAATAAATAATTTAATTGAAATTTTTATGAAAATTATTAATATAATAATCATATTTTATGACATTTTTTTACAATTATAGACAAACAAAAATAGTATAATAGAGCAAATGAAGTAAAGAGAATATATAAAAGAAAAGAGGTGAATATAGTGCAGTATTATGATTTAAAAATAGTACTTATGCCAGTAAGTAGTGATATAAAGTATGAAGAAAGCTTTGAAAAAATATCTAAACTTATATTTTTTACTATGGAAAAGGACGAAGAATTAAAGATGTTTCATAAGGAGAATAAGTATAAAAATTATGTTTTTTCTAGTTTTTACCCTATAGAAAAGGACGGAATATATAAAGTAGGGAGAATATATACTTTTGATATAAGATGTATAGATATAAAATTTGCCATGAAAATCAAAAATTATATATCACAAGGAAACTATGATTTTAAGGTTATAATGACAAATATAGCAACATATAACTATAAACCATTTAATATAATGACAAGTTTAACTCCTGTAATTATTACAGCAGATACAGGATATAATAAAGGACATGATCTGGACTTTGTTAAAGATAGAATAATAGCGAATGCGGAGAAAAAATATAAACAAATATATAATGAGGAAATTCATTGCAAGTTTATAGATAGTATAGAATGTAAAACAAATAAAGCTATAAAAATTAAATATAAAGGTAAATATTTACTTGGCTATAAGTACGAGATTAAAGTAAAAAAAGATGAAATAAGTCAAAAATTAGCATATATATTAATGGCTACAGGAATTGGAGAAAAAAATTCTTCGTTGGGTGGAGGATATGCAATGCTAAAATAGGAGGTATATATGATAAAAGATCTATTAAATAGCTTTGGAGAGATATTTCAAAATAGTGATTTTATTAAGGATATTTATACTTTAGAAAATGGAGAATATTATTTAGTAGATAAGTCGGGAAAATATATAAATTTAAGTATAAATAAAGAGCATCAAAATATGACAAATGAGTTATATGATTATTTTGCGATTAGAGATTATTATAGTAAATATTTAGATAATAATAAATCAGTAGATACAAGTTTTAAGGAAAATGAAAATAGTAACAAATCTGTGATGGGGAAAAAAGTAGTAAGTAATAATATATACTCATTATTTTTTAAGGCTAGATTTGTTCAAGGACTATTAAAAGATAGCAAAGAAGAAAACTCTTTAGATCGTTGGGATAAATGTATAGATAAATATTATGAATCACTAGCTAAATTAAAATCAAATTATTTAGAAAAGGAATATGAAGAGGTTTTAGAAGAGTATATAATTATAAAAGAAAAGATGAAAAGAGCTTTTAATGCTATTATAGAAGATGTAAAAAGGAAAGAGCTAAAAAAAGATACATATATAAAAATATTTTTAGATTATGCTATAGAGGAATACGATAAAGAATCTAATTATTATTTAAGTGAAAAAATTTTTAATACAGTTGATTATAACGTAGTACTAAATAATAAATTATATGGAGCCAATAATTATAATTTTGGATTAAATTCTAAAAAGAAGTATTTGGAATTGAAATCTACATCATATAAAGTAGGAAGTTTGGTGTCTGAAGAAGAAATAAGACAAACTAGGAATTTATATATTTGGCTTATTAAAAATGTAGCAACAAAAAATTATGTTAAAATTCCTATAGAGAAGGAATTAAAAATAAATCCGGAATTAATAGAAAATAAAAATGTATATATATTAAGAGCTATTAATGATAATGGAAATGCAAAAATAGAACATTTTGAAATAGTACCTAATTATTCTAATGTATTAAAGGATAGTTTTGTATGTAATAACTATATTATGCCAAATATAGAGATTAAAGAGAATAACATAATAACAAACAAGTTGGAATTAATGGAAAAATTTGTTAGTAATATTTGGTTTTCAGGATATTTAGAAAGAGGCTATTTTGATTTTAAAATAATAGAAGAAGCTAAAATACTTACAATGTGGAAAAAGCAAATAATAAAAAGATATGGAAAGGTCTTTTTTAATTATTTTAATAGAAACAATAAACTATTATTTATACAGAACCTTGATAATATAGGAATAGAAATTGTTATTAATTCATATTATGACTTTTTAAACAATAAAGAAACAGGAAAAATTCCATTTAATGTAATTAAAGTTATGAATTTATATTTAGCATTAGATGAGTATTTAAAAGGGAAGGAAGGGAGTATTAATATGAGAAGAAGTGAAGTGACTGAAAAAGCAAAAGAAGTTATTATAGAAAAAGGTAAAATTAATACAGATGATTTATATTACTTTGTTGCTGGACAAGTAGCACAATATCTTTTAAGTTTAAGTAATGCATCAAGAATTACCCAAGATAAGTTAAATGCTTTGTTTTCTGCAAACAGTGTAGAAAAGATAAAGAAAGAACTAACTTATATATATAATAAATATAATTATAATTTAGGTATTAATTATGAAAGATTTAACAATGTATTTAGTCAGTTGATGACATTAGAACCAGAGTTTGATAAAACAAAAGCTATGCAGATGCTTATTGCAGGTGTTTTAACAGATAATATATTTTATACATCTATAAAAGATGTAAAAGAGGAGGAATAAAAATGGGTGAAAATTTATTTAATAACAGAGTTTATGGAGTAGTAGGAATAAAAAGTATAATGTCAAATTTTAATGCAGATTTTTCAGGAAGACCAAGAACGACTAGTAATGATGAAATATATGGAAGCGATAAAGCATTTAAATTTCCTATTAAAAAGATGTGGGAGTTAGATTCTAAAAACAAAGTGATGTACGTTAGATCATATAAGAAAAAAGAAGAAAAAGGTGAAAAAAATATAATACCTAGAGATTTAAGTGAAAGATATGAATTTTTATTTGGAGAAAGTGTAGGAAAAGATCAAAATAAAGTAATAGGTAATTTATTTAAAGCTATAGATGTTATGAATTTTGGAGCAACATTTGCTGAAAGTAAATGTAATATTTCCATAACAGGTGCTGTGCAAGTAGGACAAGGTTTTAACAAATATAAAGGAACAAGTATTGAGATAATTGATATATTGTCTCCATTTAGAAATTCTAATAAAGAAAGTGCTATGACTAGTTCGCTTGGAACTAAAATAGTATCAGACGAAGCTCACTATTATTATCCATTTTCCGTAAATCCTTCTAATTATGATATATATAAAGATGAAAAATTAGGCCTTGATTTTGAGGGCTATACGGAAGATGCATATAATAAATTTAAAGAAGGTTGCTTAAAGGCAGCAACTGCATATAATACAAATAGTAAATTAGGATGTGAAAATGAATTTGCAGCGTTTGTAAAATGTAAAGAATGTAGTAAGTTATATTTAGCTAATTTAGATCAATACATAAAATTTCAAAAAGTAGAAAATGATAAAGATATAATTGATATTTCTGAATTAATAGATATTGTAGAAAAGCATAGATCCGAAATAGAAGAAGTTGAAATATATTATAATACATATACTTTAAATATAAAAGGGGCAAATGAAAATTGCATATTAAAAGAATTGTACTAGAGGTGACCTTATGAGTGAAGTGTTAAAATTTAAATTAGAATCTAGACTTGCAATTATACGAAAACCAGAGAGTAATGATAGATATTTTACATATAATAATATTCACAAAATAGCAATACTTGGTATTTTAGGGAGTATAATTGGTGAGAATGGATATAATTACAATTTATTAATGAATAAAGAATATGAATTACCTGAATTTTATCAAAACTTAAAAGATATAAAGATTGGTATAGAGCCAATTACAAATAAAGGAATATTTAATAAAAAATGGCAAAAATTCAATAATTCAGTAGGATATGCTTCTAAAGAAGAAGGGAATAATCTTATAGTTAATGAGGAACTTCTTGAAAACCCAAAATGGAACATATATGTTCTATCAAATTCATCAGATAAATATGAAAAAATAAAAGAATATATGTTAAATTCAAAATGTGAATATATACCGTATATAGGTAAGAATGAACATTTTGGCTCAATATCTGATGTAAAAATATATAATAATGTATCTAAAATTAGTAAAGTTACTGATAAGATAGATTCAATTTATTTAGATGATATAAAATCAAAGGTTATAGATAAAAATTATTTAGATATATTAAATTCAAATGATAATGAAAAAGAGTTTATTTATGCAGAAATAATGCCAATGAGACTTAATGAAAAGATAGGTTATATTGATTTTAAAAAATTTTGCTTTACAAATAAAAATATAGAAATTTCAGACCAGGATGAGATATATCACGTTGATAATAAAAATATATTCTTCTTTTAGGAGGAATTAATTGAAAAATAGAATAAATGAAATATTAAAAAATAAGAAGTATTACGCTCATACTAAAGGAAGCAATAAAGAATTATTGTTAGATCATTTACTGCTTACAGAAGAGTATTATATAAAATTAGATAAAATATACAATTTAGAAAAAGTTGTTAAAAATATAATTAAGGAAGTTTACTTTGAACAATCAGAATTGAGTATTAATGAAACATATGATTTTTTTACTTTTGCAATCTATTCACATGATATTGGAAAAATAAATCCTTCATTTCAGGCATATAAAATGAACAACTTAGAAGAGGGAGAGAAAAATGGAACAGATAGTGAACATTCAATAATATCAGCTATGATATATTTTGATATTTGTCTGGATAAAATTCTAAATAGTAAACTTTCTGAAAAAGAGAAAATACTTAATATATATGTAGTATCAAGGTTTGCTTATATAATTTCAAGACATCACTCAAAATTAGACAGTATAAAAGAATTTTTTATAACAATGTTAGATAAATACGAAATTATAGGAATGAATAAGATATATTCTTTAAAGATAGATAAGACTAAATACGAGGGTGTTTTAGATTATTGTTTAAATGCAGAAGACAAAGTGGATAGTATTTCTTTATATATTTTAACAAAATTATTATATTCATTATTAGTAACTTGTGATTATTTATCAACAACAGAATATATGACAGGAGAAAAAATAGAGTTAAGAGAGTATAGAAATGAAGAACTATTTAATAGTTATCAAAATAATAAAATAAATAAAATTATTAGAGAATATGAAAAAGGACTACAAGAACTAGATGGTATAAATAAATCAAGAAGTGATATGTTTTTAGAAGTAGAGAATAATTTAATAGATAATTTAAACAAAAACATATTTTATTTAGAAGCACCAACAGGTTCTGGAAAAACTAATGTATCTATTAATATAGCTAGAATTTTATATAAAAATATTAAAGATATACGAAGTATAAATTATATATTTCCATTTAATACATTAGTAGAACAAACAGCAGAAGTGTTTAAAAGAGATTTTAAAGAGGATAAAGATTTCGTAGTTATTAATTCTTTAAATGAGATTCCAATAAACAATATGATTCTAGATAAAAATGATACTGATTATGAATTAAGTTATATGAAATTTTTATTGAGAGATTATGAAATCAAAATAACATCGCATGTAAATCTTTTTGAAAGCCTTTTTGGATGCAATAAGGAAAGTAACGTAAATTTATATGATTATATTAACAGTATAATTATAATAGATGAAATTCAAGCATATACGAGCTCTAAGTGGATAAACATTATTAAACTACTAGATAAATATGCAAAGTTATTAAATGTTAAGTTTGTTATAATGTCAGCAACGTTACCTAAATTAGATAGATTACTTGACGTATCAGTATCAGGATATTGTAATTTGCTACAAGATAGTTCTATTTATTATAGCAAGGAAGAGTTTAAAAATAGAACAAAACCTGATTTTACATTACTTGATATAGAGAATTTTAAATATAGTGATTTGTTAAATAAAGTAAAGGAATACAAGGGTAAAAAAATACTTGTTGAATTTATAACTAAAGAAAGCGCAAGAGAATTCTTCGATTTAGCAAGCAATTATTTCAATAATATATTTGAAATAACAGGTGATGATAATGCATTTATAAGAAAAAATGTTCTAAAAAAAGTAAATAAATTAAATGATGTATTACTTGTTTGTACTCAAACAATAGAAGCAGGAACAGATATAGATATGGATGTAGGATTTAAAAATGTATCTACTATTGAAAGTGAAGAACAATTTCAAGGAAGAATAAATCGTTCATTTAAAAAAGGAGCATATGCAAAAGTATACTTTTTTAAAATAGTCGATCCCCAAAATGTATATAAGGGAGATGTAAGACTTAATTATACAATTTTAAATAAAGAAAATAGAAAGTATTTAGAGACTAAAGATTTTTATAGCTACTATGAAAGAGTATTTAAATTAAGTAAAAATATTTCAAATAAGTATATTACTAAATATAACAATAATAAATTCATGGAATATTGTAAATATTTAAATTATAGTAAAATATATGAAAATGTTAAATTAATAGATACAAATACAATACAGATATTCTTTTGCTTTAAATTTCAAGATTATAATAATATATATGATGGTAAAGAGGTGTTAGAAGAATATATAAAAGTTTGTCAGGATAGAACATTAAGTTATGCTAAATTTAAAATCAAGTTATCTAAACTAAGAAAACATATGAACTTATTTTCGTTTAATTTTAATATTAGGAATAATGATATTTTAGATAGTATTCCTCAGATATATGGTATTTACTATATTGAAAATGGTGGTAATTATGTTCAAAATGGGAAGTTAGATAGGAGAAAATTTAACAGTGATTATAATGGAGGTTTATTTTTATGAAAATAACCGGAGTAATGATAAATTATTATATACATTGTAAAAGACAGTGTTATTTGTTTTCTAAGAAAATTAATTTAGAAGATAATTCAGAAGATGTTAGAATTGGTAAAATATTACATGAAATTAAAAGCATGGATGATAAAGATAGTGAAGTAAAATTAGAGAATGCATTTATAGATAGAATTTCTAAAGATTTTGTTTTAGAATATAAAAAGAGTGATGCAGATATAGAAGCAGCAAGGATGCAATTATTATTTTATTTAAAAATATTGAAAGATAAGGGAATATATAAAAAAGGGAAACTTATATGTAATGAAAAAAATACTAATCAAAAAATAGAAATAATAGAATTAAATGAAAATACAGAAAAAGAATTAGAGCAAATTTTAAATGATATAGATAAGCTAATAAATAATAATAAAGTTCCAGAAACATATAAACTTAAAGGATGTAAAAGGTGTGCATACTATACATATTGTTATATATAGGAGGAAATTTTGAAAGAAGAAAGTAAATATATTTTTTCAAGAGGAGATCTTAGTAGAAGTGACTTTTCAATAAAATATAAAAATGAAAAAGGAAACTTTTATATTCCTATAGAAAAAATAAAAGAAATATATTGTTTTAATGAAATTACAATGTCTACAAAATTTTTAGAAATTATAGCGAAAAGTGGTATTTTAATACATTATTTTAATTATTTTGGTAATTATGTTGGAACTTTCTATCCTAAAAAATCATTGATCAGCGGTAGTCTTGTAGTAGAGCAAGTTAATTTATTTACGAAAAATAGACTAGAAATAGCTAAGGCGATAGTAAATGGAATAGCTCTTAATATTCATAGTGTCTTATATCATTATTATAGACATGGGAAAGAAAATTTGAAAGATATATTGGATTTTTATAAAAAGGATGTAATTAAATTGTTAAACAAAGTAGATAATATAAAACAAATATTATCTATAGAAGGGAAAATATGGGCTGAATTTTATAATAGTTTTAAAGTTTTTTTGCCAAAAGATTTTATATTAAATAATAGAGTAAAGAGACCTCCAGATAATCCAATGAATGCAATGATATCCTTTGGAAATACATTACTTTATACTAAAACCATAACAGAAATATATATGACTCATCTTGATCAAACTATTTCTTTTTTGCATGAACCAAGTGAAGCCAGATTTTCATTATCTCTTGATTTAAGTGAAGTATTTAAGCCTATAATAGTTTTTAAAACAATATTTGAACTTGTAAACAATAATAAAATTAAAGTAGAAAAACATTTTGACAAAAAATATAATTATTCCTTATTAAATGATGAAGGAAAGAAAATATTTATAAATGCTTTAGAAAATAGAATTAATACAACTTTTAAACATGAAAAACTTAATAGAATGATAAGTTATAAACAAGCAATAAAACTTGATGGATATAAATTGATTAAAACAATATTGGAAGGTAAAGAGTTTAAACCTTTTTGCATGGAGGATAAGCAATGAAAAAAGATATTAAAAACTATAATTATGTTTTTCTATTTTATGATGTTCATGAAAAGAGAGTAAATAAAGTGTTTAAAAAATGTAAAAAATATCTTAATCATTGGCAAAATTCTGTTTTCAGAGGAGCTATAACAACATCAGAAATTATTAGGTTGGAAAATGAAATAAAAAGTGTTATAAATGAAAAAGAAGACTTTGTATCTATAATAAAAATAATTAACTTTAAGAGTATAGGAGAAACTAATATTGGAGTATATAAGAAAAATACAGAAGAAATATTTTTATAATTTTTCCAGGTAGTCTCTTAAACGTTAGTATTTTAGACAAATTAGTAATTTATTGATTTGCTGGAAAAAAATTATTATAATATGCATAGTTACAGCAATATAATCAATTATGCATATTTAAAAATGTTTTATTTATCTTGGGTGAAACTATAACATTAGATGTATTTAAATTTTTAGAAGAGTTAGCAAACAAAATGGGTAAAGCGTGAAACTATAACATTAGATGTATTTAAATTCTTCATGAGTTATTTCATTCATTGACTTATTTTCGTGAAACTATAACATTAGATGTATTTAAATACACTTGAGTTGTCCCTAGCTACTACATTTGAGTTGTGAAACTATAACATTAGATGTATTTAAATTCTTGTTCAGTATTATAAGTTTCATAACTTTTTCTGTGAAACTATAACATTAGATGTATTTAAATGTTTCAGGAACACGTTCCTTAATTCTAAAATCAGGTGAAACTATAACATTAGATGTATTTAAATATTTTAGCAAATAGTATTGATAGATATAAATCCATGTGAAACTATAACATTAGATGTATTTAAATAATACACCTGGTGAATTTGCTGTTACTTTAACATTGTGAAACTATAACATTAGATGTATTTAAATTATAATAAAGCTCTCCTGTACTTTTATTATATTTTGGTGAAACTATAACATTAGATGTATTTAAATATCATACTTGATACATTTTCTTTTAAATCAGAAGCAGGTGAAACTATAACATTAGATGTATTTAAATCTACTTACTCTTATATCTATTGTGTCGCCTTTTTCGTGAAACTATAACATTAGATGTATTTAAATCCGTCTTTTGTTTGGTGTACGTCTTTCAGCCTTGTGGTGAAACTATAACATTAGATGTATTTAAATATTTGTAAATATAGAGAATACAGAGGAAACAGTAGGTGAAACTATAACATTAGATGTATTTAAATGGAGCTAGACCTAGTCATGCAAGTTGGCAAGGAAAGATTGTTAGTAGAAGTGAACGAAAAGGATATTTAAGTTTAGATGATATAGGATATGGAGAAGCAACTGGATTTAAAGGAGTGAACTGTAGACATGATTGGTATTCTTATTATAAAGGTAGTGCTAGAACGTATACACAAGAACAGTTAAATGCATGGAAAAACGAAAAAGTTACATATAATGGACAAAAAATAAGTAAATATGAAGCAACACAAATACAAAGAAAAATGGAAAGAAGAATTAGAGCAGATAAAAAAGAACTAGCTGGCTTGCAGGGAATACTAAAATCTAATACAAAAGATAATAAACTAATAGAGAGTACTAAGACTGAATTTAGCAGACGTTCTTTAATATATAAAACACATTAAAATGAATTAGATGACTTTATAAAGCAAACTTCATTAAAAACGGACAATACAAGATTATATGTAGGAAAACAAGACAAGAATATTAGTACACAAGTAGCAAATGTAACTAAAATTGCTAATAAATACAATAATAGTGATATTGTAGGAAGTAGAGTAAACGGTATAGAAATAACAGAGATTGGAGAACATATAATATCGAGAACATATGCTAGAGATGTAAGTTTTGAAGATGTACAAGATACATTGAAAAATCCTATAAAATATGGTAAAATTAGAAAAGATAAAAGCCAACAAATAAAAGGAAAAAATTGTACAATAGAAATTAATACTGAAACAGGAAAACTTATAACAGTTTTTCCTAAAAAGACAAAGAAGGAATGAAGTTATGAAAATTAATAAAAAATTTGATGAAAGGCAAATTGAATTGTTAGAGAAAATTAATGTTGATGTCAATAAAAATTACGATGAAAATACATTAGAAGAGCTTGAAGATACTGTATATGATACTATGATGGATAATCTTGATAAAAAACAAGATTTTACTCCGCTTGCAGAAGAATACGAAAAGATATTAGATATAATAGTAGAAATAGAAAATAATTTATAATAGTTAATTAAGACACCTCAAAAGGTGTCTTTTAATATGCAAGAGATTAGCGATAGTGAAACTATAACATTAGATGTATTTAAATATTAACTGGTCTAAGTGGAATATCTTTGTTACTTTTTGTAAAACTATAACATTAGATGTATTTAAATTGCTTTGCTTGTGCTATAGCTGTTTCTTTTATTTATGAAACTTTTACATTAGATTTATAGCAATTTTTAATAAATGTAAGTAGGAATATTGTGTTTAATTACATATTATTCTTACTTGCATAATTATACTTAAATGATATAATAAATATAAAAATATGTAGGAGGTATTTTATGGATAGATTAGATGTTATTTCTAGATTAAAAGAAGAAAAGTTAGTTGCTGTAGTCAGAGCTGAAAATAAAGAACAAGGAGAGAAAATAATAGATGCAATTGTAAAAGGTGGTATTAATTTTATAGAAATTACAATGACAGTACCAGGTGCGATTGATATAATAAAAGAGTTAACTAAAAAATATGAAAATGATAAAAATATTGTGATAGGAGCAGGTACGGTACTTGACTCTGAAACAGCTAGAATGGCTATACTTTCTGGAGCTAAATATATAGTAAGTCCATCATTAAATGTTGACACTATAAAAATGTGTAATAGATATAGAATAGCTGTTATGCCGGGAGTTATGACGGTGAAAGAAGCAGTAGAAGCTCTAGAAATGGGAGTTGATATATTAAAGATATTTCCAGGTAATGCATTTGGCCCTAATATAATAAAAGCTTTTAAAGGTCCACTTCCACAAGCGAATTTTATGCCAACTGGCGGAGTTGATATTGATAATGTGGATAAATGGCTTAAAGCAGGAGCAGTAGCACTTGGAACAGGAAGTAATTTAACTGCTGGAGCAAAAACAAATGATTATGAATTAATAACAAAGACTGCTATAGAATTTGTTAATGCGGTAAAAAATTTTAATGAATAGGAAAGGGGAAAAAATATGTTAAATATAAAAGATAAAAAAGATTGTAAATATGATGAAATATCACTTGGAGAAGTGATGTTAAGATTAGATCCTGGTGAAGGAAGAATACGATGTGCAAGGGAATTTAAAGCATGGGAAGGTGGAGGAGAGTATAATGTAGCAAGAGGATTAAAAAAATGCTTTAAAATGGATACTGCCGTTATAACTGCATTTGCAGAAAACGAAGTCGGATACCTTTTAGAAGACTTTATTATGCAAGGAGGAGTTGATACATCTTTAATAAAATGGATGCCATATGATGGAATAGGAAGAAGTGCAAGAAATGGTATAAATTTTACAGAAAGAGGATATGGAATGAGAGGTGCAGTAGGCACTTCAGATAGAGCAAATACGGCTATATCTAAAGCTACTGCAAAAGATTTTGATTTTGAATATATTTTTGGAACACTAGGAGTTAGATGGCTTCATACAGGAGGCATATATGCTGCACTTTCAGAAGAGGCATCTAAAACTGTAATAGAAGCAATAAAAGTGGCTAAAAAATATGGAACAATAGTATCATATGACTTAAATTATAGACCATCACTCTGGAAAGCTATTGGTGGAAAGGAAAAAGCAAGAGAGGTTAATAAAGAAATAGCTAAATGTGTTGATGTAATGATAGGAAATGAAGAAGACTTTACAGCATGTCTTGGTTTTGAAATTGAGGGAAATGATGAAAATCTAAAGAAACTAAATATAGACGGATACAAAAAAATGATAGATAACGTTGTAAAAGAATATCCAAATCTTAAAGTAGTAGCTACTACTTTAAGAGAAGTAAAGACAGCTAGTATAAATGATTGGAGTGCTTTATGTTATTCTGAAGGGAATATATATAAAGCAAATGATTATAAAGATTTAGAAATATTAGATAGAGTAGGTGGAGGAGATAGTTTTGCATCTGGATTAATATACGGATTAATGACCACACAAGATGCTGAAAAAGCAGTAAATTACGGAGCAGCTCATGGTGCTCTTGCTATGACAACGCCAGGGGATACAACTATGGCAAATTTAAAAGAAGTAGAAAATTTAATGAATGGAGCTTCTGCAAGAGTTCAAAGATAAAACTTAAATTAATATTATATAGCAGTAGATGGAGGAGTTATGAAAGCAGTAGGAAAAGTATCAACTATAATATACAAAAACGAAAAAAATGGATATACAGTTTTTGTACTTGATTCAGAAGATGGATATATAACTGCAGTAGGTGAAACTTGTAACATAGAAGAAGGAGATACTGTAGAAGTAGAAGGAGATATAACTTATCACAAAAATTATGGTGAACAGTTGGCATTTAAATATATATCTAAAGTTATGCCTGAAGATACAGATACATTAATAGAATATATAGCAAAATCAGACATAAAAGGAGTTGGTATTAAAACTGCTGAAAAAATAGTAACGTTTTTTGGAGATGATGTATTTGATGTAATAAAAAATAGACCATATGATCTTGTAAAAGTAAAAGGAATAAATGAAGAAAAAGCACTTGCTATAAGTGAATATATAAATGAAGAATGGGAGAGATGGAATTTAACTAGTTTTTTAGCAAGATATGGAGTTTCTATCACTATTTCAAATAAAATATATGATACTCTTGGTATAAATGCTATTAATATAATAAAAGAAAATCCATACGCATTACTTGACTTTATAAATAATATTAGTTTTAAGGTTGTAGATGAACTTGGGAAAAAGTTAAATATAGATAATTCTAATGAGTCAAGATTAAAGGCTGGAATATTGTTTTGTTTAAATGAAATAATGCAAGCAGGGCACACATGCATAGAAAAAAATATATTAATAGAATATGCTTGTAAATTTTTAGAAGTAGGATTGGAAAGTATAGAAAACGTACTTGTTAATTTGGTTATGTCAGACAAAGTAGTAATAGATATACGAGAAAATGCAAAGTATGTATATAGAAAAAGTTTATCGGTAGCAGAGACTAATATAGCAAGGTATATAGCTTCTAGAAATAAAGATAAAGTTTCAAAAAAGTCATATGATAATAAAATAGATATAGTGAGTAAGCTTGAAAATATAGTATTGTCTAAAACACAAAGACAAGCTATAAATACTTGCTTAAATAGTAATATTTCTGTTATAACTGGTGGACCAGGAACAGGAAAAACAACTATTATAAAATGTATAATAGATATACTTGAAAATGAAAAGAAATCCTATGTACTTTGTGCTCCAACGGGTAGAGCAGCTAAGAGAATAACAGAAACGACAGGAAAGCAGGCTAAAACTTTACATAGATTACTAGAAATAACAAAAATAAATGATAATGATATAGATTCAATTATAGACTTTATGCCAGAAGTACTTCCCCATAATGTTGTAATTGTGGATGAAGCATCTATGATAGATACAATATTAATGAATAATTTAGTAAAAGCTCTAAAAGATAGTACCAATCTCATATTAGTAGGTGATTCATATCAGCTTCCATCAGTAGGCCCAGGTAGTGTTCTAAAAGATATAATAGAATCAAAAGTCGTTAATGTGGTAGAATTAAATGAAATATATAGGCAGAGTCAAGAAAGTGATATAGTTATAAACGCTCATAGAGTAAAATCAGGAGATAATATAGAATTTAGTAATAAAAATACAGATATGTATTTTATTGAAACTAATTCTATAGAGGAAACAAAAAAAGAAGTTCTATCGCTTTTAGACGGTAGATTAGAAAATTTTGCTAATTATAATATAGTAGAAGATTTACAAGTCATTACTCCCATTAAAAAAACAGAACTTGGAACATATAGTCTAAATAGAGAAATTCAAAAGATACTAAATAAAGAAGATAGTTTTAAACCTGAGAAAAAAGTAGGAGAAAGAATTTTTAGACAAGGCGATAAAGTAATGCAAATAAAAAATAATTATGATATACAGTATGACGTAGATGGTGTAACATATAAAGGAGTATATAATGGTGATATTGGAATAGTTAATAGTATTGATAATATACAAAAAGAACTTGTAGTTAAATTTGATGACGGAAAAAAAATAAAATACGATTTTGACATGTTAGATGAACTTGAACATGCTTATGCTATAACAGTGCATAAAAGTCAGGGAAGTGAATTTAAGGTAGTTATAATACCACTTTACGTATGTTATGAAAAATTGTTTAATCGAAATTTAATATATACAGCAATGACAAGGGCAAAGAATATGCTTATATTTGTAGGAAGTAAAAGAGTATTAAATTATATGATAAGTAATACTCATGAAAATGTTCGTAGAACAGGCCTAAAACATAAACTCATAGAGGAAACATAATAAAACATAAAAATTAAGGATATATAAAAAATTTTATATATCTTTTTTTACATATTTAAAATAGTTTACGGCATACATTTACTTGAATAATTATAATTAATGGTATATAATGCTAAAAAAAGAGGTGTAGTTTATGAAAGAATTAATTGAAAGTATAGAGGAGTACATAAGAAAACCGTATACAGATTACGCTGTTATGATTAATGGAGAGTGGGGAAGTGGTAAGACACATTTTTGGAATAATAAATTAAGAAAAAGAATAGAAGTAATAAAAAATAAATCAGGAAAAACATATAAAACAATATATATTTCTTTATATGGAATAAATAGCATAGAAGAAATAAGTAAAAAGATATTTTTAGAGACCAATCCTGTTATAACAAAGACTCTTAAAAAATTTGCAGAGAATACAGATGGAAATGTAATACCAGAGTATGTAAAAACAGGTGTTGATATTGCCAATTTATATGGTACCATGCAAGTAGATGGTGGTAGAATAGACTTTGCAAAAATGTTTACTACAGATGATAAAGTATTATGTTTTGATGATTTAGAGAGAGCTAATATAGATATTATAGATATATTAGGATATATAAATAACTTTGTAGAGCATGATGGGATAAAAACCATACTTATATGTAATGAAAAAGAATTAGCCATTAAGTTTAAAAATAATAATATAGAAATAAAAACATTAATAGCAACACTAATGTTAGAAAAAGAAGGAAAGGGCAAAAAATCGGAATTAGTAGATACATTAGAAGAACCGGTTGCAAATAAATTAGAAGAAAAGGTAGAAAGTATTTTTGATAGGGCTAATGCTTATGAAAGAATAAAAGAAAAACTAGTAGGAGAATGTTTTGAATATGTGCCAGAATATTCATATATATTAAGTGGTATGATTATGAGGTATGATTATAATAAACCTTTTGAAAAATTCTTAAAGATGGAAATAGGAACAATAATTAGTACGTTTAATAAAACTAATACTAGAAATTTAAGAGTTTTAAAACATGCATTGAATGATTTTGAAAGAGTTTATGATAATATAACAAGAGAATATCCTGATGTCTCAAATGAACTTTTAAGGATTGTATTAATATTTACGATAGCCATATCTTTTGAAATAAAAGTAGGTAATGTTGTAAAAGCTAAATTTAGTAGTGTAAAGTCTAATGAAGAATATAAATCAATAATATTTACTTCTAACATACTTAATGGATCTAGTCAATATTATTTAAGAGAATTTGATACAAGATATTTTTTAAATTCTAAAGAAGATTATAGATTTTTTAAATTTGTTGAAATGTATGTAAGAACTAGAATGTTTGATGAAAAACAATTTAAAGAAGATATGAAGAAAGCTATAAATAAGAAGGAAAGAAAAAATGATCCTTTATATTTAAAAATTATAGATGGTAGTTACTGGAAGATGTCAGATATAGATTTTGAGATAACTTCTACAAAGGTATTAGATAATGTTAAAGAAGGTAACGTACCTAGTACAGAGTATACTAGACTTTTTGCTGTATATAAACAACTACATGATTTAAGACTTATAGATGGTATTTCTGTTGAAGAACTTTCTAATAGATTTTTGCTTGGATTTAAAATTGCATTGACTAAACAAATAGAACTTGGAATAGATGATTATGAAGGCTTGGATAGTGTAGATGAAGCAATAAGGTCTTTTGCAGAGCAATGTAGAGATGCAAAAATTCAATACTCTGAAGATATAGAGAAAAATAAAGTTGCAGATCTGTTTAAAAAGTTAATAGAGAATGTAGATGCTTTTTACAAAGAAGTAGTGTCTGATTTTAAAAACATAGCTATATTTGAAAAATATGATATGGAACTTTTATATGATAAGTTAACACAAATATCCAATTATGACATGTACAATTTTATAAGTATAGTAAATTCTAGATATGATGACAATAAAAAACTTCTTAAATTTGATAAAAAGAATTTAAAGCGTTTAGCAACTATAATAAATGAAAAGAATAAAGAAACTCAAGTTACAATAAAAACAGCATTATTAAATAAACTCAAAGATACAATTAATGTACTTTGTGCTCCAGCAAGAAGAGGTGCTTTAAAGCAATAATTTAGTATAGCTGTAAAAACAAGATATAGTAATTCTATTAAAAAACTATATCTTGTTTTTTATTATATAATAATTTTTGTATAAAAAGTTAAAAACTACCAATAATATATTTGTAATAATATTGGAGGGAAAAAATGAGAGCTACAGGAATTATTAGAAGAATTGATGATTTAGGAAGAATAGTTTTGCCAAAAGAAATAAGAAAAAATTTAAAAATAAAAGAAGGAGACATGCTAGAAATATATGTACAAGATAACGGAATAATATTACTAGAAAAATATGAACCTATGGATAGTTTGGCTAAATTAGCGGACCAATATGTAGAAGTAATATCAAATTTAACCGGTCATACAGTGTGTGCTACAACAGATAACTATATTATATCTTGTGCTGGACCATCAAAAAAAGATTATTTAAGAAAAGATTTAAGTAATGATACTATAGACATTTTATCTGAAAGAATAACATGGTCTACTAAAAACGACGCAGCTATTAAGATAATTAAAGATGATATAAAGAGTAAATATATTTCTCAAATAATAGTACCTATTATAGATGATGGAGATTTAATAGGTAGTATAATAATGTTTTCTCTTGATCCTCAAAAGAGTATAACTGATTCAGATATAAAAATTGTTCAGCTTGCAACATCACTTTTGAGTAAACAAATGGAATAGAAATAAAAAGGATCGATATTATAGCAATATCGGTCCTTTTTGTATTATTTATTATATTCTTTTGCTTTTTTTGCGTAATGTTTAAGCTTATTGTATGCTAAATAATTGATACTTCCTCTTTCATAAGATTCATTTTCCTCTATGTATTTACCAGCAGACACACCAGTTAAAATTTCTATTCCTTCATCAATATTAGAAACAGGATATATATGAAACATGCCATCTTTTACAGCTTCGATAATTTCATCATTTAAAGCTAAATTCCCAATATTTTGATAAGGGATTATAACACCTTGGCTTCCTGTTAGACCTTGATGTTTACATATTTCAAAGAAACCTTCTATTTTTTCCGTAACACCACCAATTGGTTGAATTTCTCCTTTTTGATTAACAGAACCTGTTACAGCAATTCCTTGTTTTATAGGGACTCCAGAAAGAGAAGATAGAATAGCATATAATTCTGTAGAAGAAGCACTATCACCATCTACACCATTATATAATTGTTCAAAGCATATACTTGCAGTTAAACTTAAAGGAATATTTTGGGCAAATTTTTGACCTATATAACTTGCAAGTATATAAACACCTTTTGAATGAGTAGTACCACTCATAGAAACTTCTCGTTCTATATTTATTACACCAGCATTTCCTAGGTAAGTATTTGCCGTTATAAGTACAGGTTTACCAAATGTAGCATCACCAGTATTGATAATAGTTAAACCATTAATTCTACCAACAGCTTCTCCGTCTGTTTTTAAAATAACAGTACCAGATTTAATCATTTCTTTTAAATTATCATCATATTTTGAATAACGAGTTATACGATTTTTTATAGCAGTTTTTACTTGTTCTGCATCTACTAATTTTTTGTTTGATTTTTCTGCTACAAAAGAAGATTCTATTATTATGTCGGTAAGATCTACTTGCATAGCAGTAAGCTTCTTTTTATCACCTGCACATCTTGAACTATATTCAACAATTTCTTTTATAGCTTCTCTTTTAAATGGTATTAAATTATCTTTTTTTACGACATAAGCTACATATTCAGCAGTTCTTTGAACATTTGCAGCAGTTCTTGGAATTGAATCGTCAAAATCAGCTTTCATTTTAAATAGTTTCTTAAAATCAGAATCAACATTAGAAAGTTGCATATAAATAGATTCACTTCCTATAAGTATAACCTGAATATCAAGTGGAATAATTTGAGGTTTTAAACTGATAATAGTACTTCCTGTTGTCATATCACGAGAACTATCAATTGTAATTTCATTATTTCTTAAAACTCTTTTAAAAGCTTCCCATAAAGTCATGTTACACATTAAATCTCTTGCATTTATTAAAAGATAACCTCCATTTGCTTTATGAAGAAGACCAGCTTTAAGCATGGTATGATCAGTTTTTAAGCTTCCCATTTGATTTTCGTATTCTAGTTTTCCAAATAAATCATAGTAGCTAGGATTTGTACAAATTATAACAGGAGCTTGTTTTAAATTATCATTATTGACTAACAAATTTACTCTATATTTTTCCCAAGGTCTTTGTTCTAAACGAATTTGATTAGGAAGAGGTATCATGTTAGAAGATGGATTTTTAGGTTTAAAATGCTCAATGTTTTTTACAATATCAGATTGAACATTAAATAGAAAGTTTTGAATTTTCAGGTTATTTTTATATTTAATTTTCAGGTTATTTATATTTCTAGATACAATATATGTAGTAAAATTGGCTTGCCATTCAGATACTTTAATAGTACATTCTTTTTCAAGCATTTCTATTTTTTTCATCACTTCCATAGTCTCAGCTTGTATTTTAGGCGATTTTTCTTCAAATTTCTTTTTGATAGAATCATCTAATGAGTTAAATTCCTGTTCATTTAATATATTTCCGTTGTATATAGGAGAAAAATATATACCAGTTTCAGTAGTTTTTATTTTAAATCCTTCAGAAGAGGTATATTCATCAAATTTTTTAATTATTTCATCTTTTTTTTGTTCATATTGATTAAGTATAACTTTCTTTTCTTTCTCTAGGTCACTTGAGCTAAAACATCTCATAAGTTCGTCACGAATTGAAGATATAAATTTATTCATATCTTCTTTAAGTTCTCTTCCTTGACCAGCAGGAAGAGAGAGCGCTAAAGGTTCGTTTGGATTGTCAAAGTTATATATATAGCAAATGTCGTTTGGTATTTTTTTGTTTTTAGCAAGTTTATTTACAACAGATAATACATAAGCAGTTTTTCCCATTCCTACATTTCCACAAACATAAAGATTAAATCCTTTTTGGTATATTTGCATTGCTGTTTTAACAGCTTCTAAAGCCCTTTCTTGACCTATAATTCCATTGTATGTCTCAAGCTCAGATGAGGTCTTGAATTTAAACATACTTAATGGACATTCATTTTTTAAATCTGTGTATTTTAATTCTTTAATTTTTTTCATATGTTAACCTCTAAAATATATTTTAAAATTTATTTATATGCATAAATATTCAATTAATATATATAATAAAATTAAAAAATATTCAACTAATATTAGTAAAAAAAGTATTAAAATTAGCATTGTAATATAAATGTAACATAAAACTAAAGTATATATAAAAGTATAATTGACTAATTTACATAATTATGGTATAATCAATTAGATTTGATTTTTAAGTTGTAGTAATAATTTATCTGCAAAAACATTAAGAAAGGATGTAATTACATGTATCAAAGTTCTAATATAGTTGTAAATCAAACCCTTTATATTAAGATTGAAAAGGAGGTATCTTCTATGCCTGATATAAAAAAAGATGATATTTACTTAAAAGAATATGAATATAATGAGGATATTTTACAGGAAAACACTGCTGGTGAAGAACCTACTGAAGAAGATCTTAAGCATATAGAAGAAGATTTTGCATTTGATGAATTTGAAGAAGAAAAAGATGAAGAAAATAAAGACGATTATGATTTTTCTGAAACTGACAATAATGAAACAAGCAAAGATACATTTAAAATATATCTTAATCAGTTAGGAGAAATCCCTATATGCACACCTGAGGAGGAAATTTACTATTGTAATCGGATAAGGAATGGAGATGAAAAAGCAAAACAAGAATTTGCAGTTAAAAATTTGCGTCTTGTTGTTAGTATTGCAAAAAGATATGTAAATAGAGGGATGCAAATACAAGATATTGTTCAAGAAGGTAATATTGGACTTATGAAGGCAATAGAAAAATTTGATATAACTAAAGGGTATAAATTTAGTACCTATGCTACTTGGTGGATAAGACAAGCTATAACAAGAGGAATTGCTGATCAATCAAGAACTATTAGAATACCAGTTCATATGTCTGAAAATATAAACAGATATAAAAGAATATGTAAAATGTTCTTTCAAGAAAACGGTCGAAATCCCAATAACGAGGAAGTTGCTTTATTAATGAATATTACTGTAGAGAAAGCAAAAGAAATAGAAATTGCGTCAATTGAGCCAGTATCTTTTGAAACACCTATAGGTGAAGAGGAAGATTCTACATTAGGAGATTTTATAGCCGCAGAAACAGAAAGCACTGAAGAAATTTCCGAAAAATGGGAATTAAAGGATGCTATAAATAAAGCACTAGGCACTTTGTCTATAAGGGAAGCAAAAGTTCTTAAATTAAGATTTGGACTTGAAGACGGGATACCTAGAACTTTAGAGGAAGTTGGGAATCAATTTAATGTAACTCGTGAAAGAATAAGACAAATCGAAGCAAAAGCTCTAAGAAAGCTTAGGTCACCTAGTAAACACCTTAGGAATTTCATAAATAACAAGTAAAAATAATACCGGGAAAATTCCCGGCATTATTTTTATTTATGTTGCAAAATTAATAATGTTATGGTATTATCACTTAAAGAGGTGGTAATATGGGATCAGCAGTTATGCATTTATGTATAGGGAAAAAAGTATCTCAAAAATTAAATAATTCAGATAGAAAAGAATTTTTGATAGGAAATCTTGCTCCAGATTTAAGTAAGTTAACAAATTTATCAAGATATGTTTCACACTTTTTAAAAAAAGTAAATATAAATGGTACAGAAAGAGAAGTTCCAGATTTAGACAAATTTATAAAAAAATACAAAAATAGGTTAAATGAACCTTTTATTCAAGGATATCTATGTCATTTGATTTCAGATGATATTTGGTTTAGAAATTATATACCTAATCATGTTGTAGCAATAACTGAAGATAAAAAACAAATACTATTAAGAGATATAGATGATTATATACCATATGATGATTTTAAAAAAACTATGTATAGAGACTATTCTAAATTAAATAAATATCTTTTTGAAATGTATAAAATAAATCTAAAAAAATTTGATAATATGGATATAGATAATCCAAATATGGAGGAATTTGAATTTGAAGAAATCCATAGGCTAATTGAGCAAATATCATATTTTCTAGAATATACAGAGGATACTATAGAAAAAGCATCTATAGAGATAGATGAAGAAAATGAAGAAGTAAATGAAACATTAGAACTCCTATCTAATACAGAAGTTGTAACATATATAGAAGAGGCAATAGATAAAGTAATTGATGATTATACAGAAATAGGATTAATAAAATAACATGTAAAAGCATTAAAAAAATAATGCCTGATATCGCAAAAATATAGGATACTATTAAATAAAAAAACAATGAAAGAGGAATATGAAAATGAAAACAAGAAATTCTTTAATAATAGAAAGATTGTTATAAGTAAGATAGACATATCAAATTTTTTATGTTTTTGATATGTCTATCTTATACACTAATGCATTTTCATTATTATTTGGATAGTAATTTTTTCTTATAGATATTTTTTTGAACTTAAACTTTTCATATAGATTTATAGCGGGAGTATTAGACTCTCTTACTTCTAGAAATAATTTGGCTATATTTAGTTTTTTTAGCATATCAATTGATTCTGATAAAAGGGAAGAAGCAATACCAAGGTTAGAATAATTTTTCTTAGTAATTATAATTATTATATCTGCGTGGTCAACCAGTAGTGATATACCAATAGCTCCAACAATTTCTTTACTGCCTATTTTAGCTACTAAATAAACTTTATTTTTATCTTCTAAATCTTCTTTAAGAGAAGTGTGTGATATTAAATTATGTTTATATTCATTTTGAAGATTTAATATTTCTTTAGAATCTTTTAAACTTGCTTTTTCTATGTTATACTTCATTATTTTTTGCCCTTTCTGCCTGAGAAGGTCTAACATATAATGCATCAAGTGTTAGATAATCCTTTTTATGATTATCATCAAATCCTAATTTTATATAATTACTTAACATATTTATTAAAGATTCACCAGAAAGATTAGCGTTATGTATAGATATGGTTTTAAAAAGGTAATCTAGTTTATTTATAAATACTTCTTCATATATTTCAGAGCAATCACCTATGATTTTGAGGTTGGGTATAGTAGATAAATCCTCTTTTAAGAATATATTATTAATGTTATCTAAAGCATCATCAATTATATCATTACTATAATCTAATATAGGGCTTAGTACCGGAATTAATTTACCATAATATTTAAGTTTGTTTACTTTGTAAACAGAATAGTATATTCGAAAGTTTTTAGCATCCATTATTGATATAATGTAATCGTCAGATTCATGAATATCTGTATATGCTAATATATCTAAACTTGAAACAGCAAAAATAGGAACATCTAGTACCTTTGCAAAAGCTTTAATAGTAGCAATTCCTATTCTTATACCTGTAAAAGAACCTGGTCCTATAGAACAAGCTAGATAATTAATCTCTTTTAAAGAAAGTTTAGAATCTTTTAAAGTTTGGTCTATAAGAGGAAGAAGCTTTTCAGAATGAGTGATTTCATTATCAATAGTTTTATTAATTATATTATTATTTTTTTTAATACATACATTTGCTTTTTTAGTAGAAGTATCAATTCCTAAAATGTTCATTATACTAAAACATCTCCTTTTTCATATATTGTTATTTTTCTAAAATTATCATTAGAAGAAATACGTTCAATTGATATATATATTGTATTGGGTGGTAAAATATCTTTAATTATATTACCCCATTCAATAATGCATAAGCCTTTATCAAAATAATCAGTTCCAACAGAATCAATGAAATCATCACTTCCATTTAATCTATATACATCAAAATGATAGATGTAAGATACCTTTTCTGATTGTTTTACAGGATATTCATTTACAATTGTAAACGTTGGACTACATACTAGATTAGATACTTTAAAATATTCAGCAAGTCCATTAACAAATTTAGTTTTACCAGAACCCAAATCACCATTAAGAACAATTACAGAGTTATTATTTAATGTTTTTGCAAATTCGTATGCTATTTTCTTAGTTTCTAATTCATTTTTTGATATATATTCTTTCAAATCAATTCACCATAACAATTATACAATTAAAAAACTAAAGTGTAAAGAAATATTCAAAAAAGAATACTTTTTGTATTGAATTATTTTTTTCTTTGGAATATAATTATTTAAATCATATTATATTATAATTGGGTGGTGTAAAATTGGCTATAAAAAAACAAACCTTTATGAAAGGTGTTTTAGTTATAATGATTTCTCAAATACTTATTAAGATATTTGGGTTTATTTATAGAATAGTTCTTACTAATATAGAAAATTTCAGTGATATAGGAAATAGCTACTATGGAGCAGGATATAAAGTATATTCATTTATATTAGCAGTAGCTACAATGGGAATTCCTAATACTATTTCTAAATTAGTTTCAGAAAAGCTTGCAGTAGGAGATAGTAGGGGAGCGCATAAAGTTTTTAAAACAGCTCTTACAGTATTTACAGCAATAGGATTGTTTTTCTCTCTAGCTTTACTTTTTTCATCAGAATATATTTCAACAAATATATTATCAAACCCTGGAGTAAAGTATACGCTTATGGTACTATCACCTGCGGTTTTATTTGTTTCTATTGCTTCAGTATTTAGAGGATATTTTGTGGGAATGGAAAACATGGTTGCACATAGTGTAGCGCAGATAATAGAACAAATAGTTAACAGTATACTATCAATTGTATTTGTACTAATGCTTGTAACTAAATCTCCTGAAATAATGGCAGCAGGTTCAACAGCGGCTACAGCTATATCTACACTTGTAGCTTTGTTATATTTAGTTATGTACTATAGGAGAAGTAGAAAAGAAATAAAAGAAAATGTTAGAAATTCTGCCGATTTGCCTCAAGAGGGAAGGAGACAAATTGTAAGAAAAATAATACATTATGTGATACCAATATCTTTTGGAAGTATAGTAGTTGCACTTGCTGGAATGATAGATCTTGTTACAGTTATGGATGGACTTCAAAAATTTGGCTATACAGTAGAACAAGCAAATGAAAAATTTGGTATAATACTTGGAAAAGTTGACATACTAACATCCGTACCACTTGCTTTAAATGTTGCTTTCTCAACATCTCTTGTTCCTATAGTAACTAGTGCAATAACAAAAGGAAAGAAAAATGAAGCTATTTCTAAAATTAATTATTCGATGAAGATATCATCTATAATAGCATTTCCTTGCGCAGTAGGATTATCAGTTCTTGCAGGACCTATTATTCAAATGTTATTCCCTAATGCTAGTGAAGGGGCTTATTTACTTAGAATAGAAGCTTTTGTTGTTATATTTTCAGTGCTTGCGCAAACAGCTTATGGGTCTTTACATGGCTTGGGAAAATTATATATACCAGGACTATCTTTACTTATAGGAGCAGTTACAAAATACTTTTTAAATATAATATTTGTACCAATTTTTGGTGAAGTTGTAGTTCCTATAACTACTTTAATATATCAGGCAATTGCAGTAATAGTATCAACCTTTTGTTTATATACAACATTAAATACAAAATTTGATAATAAAAATATATTGGGAAAACCTCTTATTGCTTCTTTTATAATGACAATAATTACAATTTTATCATATAACTTGATGTGTTACATAACTTCGTCAAATAGTGTATCTACATTGATTAGTATATGTGCTGCAGTCATTACATATATAATAGCTATAATTAATTTAAACGTATTATCAAGAGATGAAATTATGGAACTTCCTTATGGTAACAAAATATGTCACTTCGTTAAAAAAATAAAAAAAGTTTAATAAAAGTGTTGACAATATTCAACAAATAAAGTATAACATAAGTGTAATCTTAAAAAATAGGAGGTAAATTAAGATGAATAAAGGAGAATTAATCGCAAAAATAGCAGAAGAAAGCAAATTAACAAAAAAAGCTGCAGAAGCTGCTTTAGATGCATTTGTAGCATCAGTTGAAGGAGCTTTAAAGAAAGGTGAAAAAGTTCAATTAGTTGGATTTGGAACTTTCGAAGTAAGACAAAGAGCAGCTAGAAAAGGAAGAAATCCTTTAACTAGAGCTGAAATAAAAATACCTGCTTCAAAAGCACCTGTATTCAAAGCTGGAAAAGCTCTTAAAGAAATTGTTAATGGTAAATAATTAATAGTTTATTTAAATTTAAAAATGTCGCATAGTTAATATGCGATATTTTTTATACATATAATGTTTTAATGATTATATTATATATATTAATGTGAAAATAATGTAAAAAAATATTAAAATATTGCAAATTAAATATATATGTAATATAATGAGGCGGAGGTAGATCGAGTATGGATAAACTACTTGAATTTAAGCAGAATGTAAAAGGTAAAAAAATAGGATTAGTTGGAATTGGAGTTAGTAATCTTCCAGCTATAGAATACTTACATGATTTAGGTGCAAAAATTACTCTTTATGATAAAAATGAAAACCTTTTATCAGAGTATCCCTCTTTAAAAGGAATGAAAATAAAATACTATTTAGGAGAAAATTATTTAAATCATTTAGAAGATTTAGATTATATTTTTAGATCGCCAGGTGTTAGACCTTTTTATCCTGAAATAGAAAAGGCAAAAGAAAATGGAACTATAATAACTTCTGAAATAGAAATGTTAATACATTTAGCTCCTTGTAAAATATTTGCAGTTACAGGAAGTGACGGCAAAACTACAACGACAACATTAATATCTAAGTTTCTAGAAAAAGCAGGATATAAAGTGTGGCTTGGTGGTAATATAGGTAAAGCAATATTCTCCAAAATAGATGAGATAAAAAAAGACGATATAATAGTATTAGAATTAAGTAGTTTTCAACTTATGACTTTAAAGGAAAGTCCTGATATATCCGTAATAACTAATATATCTCCTAATCATTTAGATTATCATAGAAGTTATGATGAATATATTGATGCTAAAGCAAATATTTTTAAATATCAAAAAGCAGGAAATATAGTTGTATTTAATGCAGATGATAAAATGACAAGTAGATATTTGAAAAATGTTCAAAGAGGAGTTCAAATAAGATATTTTAGTTTAAATAAAAAAATAGAAAATGGTACTTATTTAGAAAATAATAATATAGTTTCTAATATAGATAAAGAAACAATAATTGATAATATAGATAATGTAAGGTTAGTTGGAATTCATAATATAGCTAATATATGTGCAGCCATATCAGCTGTTATTTCTTATACAGGGATAAAGCCTATCATAGAAGTTATACGAGAATTTAACGGCGTAGAGCATAGAATGGAACTAGTAAAGGAAAAAAATGATGTTAAATGGTATAATGACTCTATAGGAACAAGTCCTTCTAGAACAATAGCAGGATTAAAATCGTTTAATCAAAAGATTATATTAATAGCCGGAGGTTATGATAAAAATCTAGATTATAACGTAATGGCGCCATATATATTAGACAAAGTTAAAATCCTTATATTAATGGGAAAAACGGCTTCTAAAATAGAAAAAGCAGTAAAAGAAGAAATAGAAAATAGAGGCACTAAGGAAAAATTAGATATAATTACTTTAAGTTCTATGGAAGAATGTGTAAATTATGCAAATTCTGTAGCGTTAAGTAATGATATAGTTGTATTATCACCAGCTTCGGCTTCGTTTGATATGTACAAAAATTTTGAAGTAAGAGGAAATCATTTTAAAGAATTAGTAAATAATTTAAAATAGTTTTCTGATTTACTATTATTAGCATTATAAATGTAAAAAGAAAAGGAGAGAGATTTATGATTAAAATGTTAAAAAAAATGAATGTACCAAATAGGTTAACAATGCTAAGAATAGCACTAGTTCCAATTTTTATAGTACTTATGGTTCTAGTAGAATTAAATGTATGGGATTATATGAAATATGTTGCTTTAGGAATATTTGTTATAGCTGCACTTACTGATATGTTTGATGGAATAATATCTAGAAAAAAAGGTATAGTTACTAATTTTGGCAAAATTATGGATCCACTTGCAGATAAATTATTAGTAGCATCAGGATTAATAATGCTTGCAGGAATTGGAACTTTGCCTGCTTGGATAGTTGCTATAATTATAGGTAGAGATTTCTTTGCTTCGTCTTTAAGAATGTTTGGCTCTGATAATGGAGTTGCTATAGCTGCTGTTAAATCTGGCAAAATTAAAACAATATTCCAAATGGTAGGTATAGCTTTTGCAATTATTGATACAAATCCTTTTGGGGAATTTATACTAAAAGGAACAAATATGGGACTATTTGAATTAACAATAAATGTGTTTATGACAGTTTCTATTTCATTTGCACTTCTTGCTACAGTATGGTCACTATTTGATTACATTGTAAAATTTGGGAAACATATTGATGTTGAAAAATAATTTAGTATAATACAGTAAATAATAATTATATAGATATGGAGTTTGATAATATGGATCAATTAAATTTATTTGGAGATCAAAAGCGAGATAAAGAAAATTTAAATGATAGTGTTACTGATATTAAAGAAGCTAGGAAAGAAATAGCAAAATTAAAAAAGGAAATAAGATATCATAGTGATCTCTATTATAACAATGATAGTCCAGAAATATCAGATTATGAATACGATATGTTAATGAATAGGCTAAAAGACTTGGAGATTAGATTTCCAAGTCTTTTAACTAAAAATTCTCCTACTCAAATTATAGGGGGAACTGTAGGAAGTTCTTTTAAAGAGGTAAAACACGAAGTTCCTATGCAAAGTTTACAAGATGTGTTTTCGTATGATGATGTCGAGGATTTCGTTCAAAAAATAATAAAAGAATATGGAAAAGATACAGAGTTTGTAGTAGAAACTAAAATAGATGGATTGTCTGTATCTTTAGAGTATGTAAATGGAAAACTAGTTAGAGGATCTACAAGAGGAAATGGAAATGTAGGAGAAGATGTAACAGAAAATTTAAAAATGTTAGAAGAGATAAAAGAAGAGTTAAATAAGGACATTACTATAGAAGTAAGGGGAGAGGTGTATTTAAGGAGGGAACAATTTGATAAGTTAAATGAAGAACTTTCTAAAAATCATAAACCTCTTTTGGCAAATCCAAGAAACGCTGCAGCAGGAACTCTTAGGCAATTAGATCCTAATTTAGTGAAAAGTAGAAAGCTTAGCATATTTGTATTTAATATTCAAAAAGTGGATGATATAAAAATAAGTAAACATAGTGAAGGTCTTAGTTTATGTAAAAATTATGGAATTAAAACAATAGAATATTCTAAGGTATGTATAGGGGTAAGAGAAGTTCTAAATGCAATAGAAGAAATTGGTAAAAAAAGAGATCAATTACCTTATGATATAGATGGAGCGGTTGTAAAAGTTAATGATTTAGCTCTTAGAGAAACTATGGGGAGAACGTCTAAAGTACCAAAGTGGGCAGTTGCCTATAAATATCCTCCTGAAGAGAGAGAAACTAAACTTTTAGATATAAAGGTGCAAGTTGGAAGAACAGGTCAGATTACACCTATGGCAATAGTTGTACCTGTTAAGATAGCAGGTTCTATCATTTCTAAAACGACACTACATAATTTTGATTATATCAAAGAAAAAGATATAAGGATAGGCGATACTGTAAAGATAAAAAAAGCAGGAGATGTAATACCTGAGGTGGTGTCGGTTGTAAAAGAAAAAAGGGATGGAACAGAAAGAAAATATGATATTCCCAAATATTGTCCTGTATGTGGAGAATTATTAGAAAAAAGTGAAGATGAAGTGGCTTTACGTTGTTTAAATAGTGAATGTGAAGCTCAAACATATAGAGCAATCGTACATTTTGTTTCTAGAGAATGTATGGACGTTGAAGGAATGGGAGAAACTATAGTAGATACTTTAATTTCAGAAGGGTATATAAAAGATGTAGCTGATATTTATTATTTAAAATATGATGATGTAAAATTATTAGATAGGTATGCAGAGAAATCGGCGAGGAATCTTATAAATGCAATTGAAAATACTAAACAAAATTCTTTAGATAAATTAATATTTGGTCTTGGAATAAGACATATAGGAAAGAAAGCATCTAAAGTATTATCAGAATCATTTGATAGTATTTATGATATACAAAAAGCAAGTTATGAAGAAATATTAGCATTAGAAGATTTTGGCCCTAAAATGGCAGAGGCAGTTGTAAAATTTATGAACAAATCTAAAACCAAAGAGATAATCGAAAAATTGGAAAAGGCAAATGTTAATTTAAAAGGAAATAAAAAAGAATTAAATTCAAACAAATTAGAGGGGTTGACTATTGTAATCACAGGATCTTTTGATAATTATACAAGAGATGAAATAGTAAATATAATAGAAGTAAATGGAGGTAAATCATCTAACACTATATCAAAAAAAACAAATATATTAATAGCTGGAGAAAATGCAGGATCAAAGCTAGAAAAGGCAAAAAAAAATGATGTAAGGATAATATCTTTAGATGATTTTTTAAAAGAATTTAATTTATAGATTGTTATAACAAAAAATATATGATATAATTTTTTTGTAAAAAATATTTAAATTATTCAATCATTAATATGAAAGGAATGGACAAGATGAGAAATGTTAAAACCATATCAAATGGATTTAAAAAGGTATCCAGCAAACATGTAGGCTGTGGCGAATGTCAAACTTCATGTCAGAGTGCTTGTAAAACATCATGTACCGTAGCTAATCAAAAATGTGAAAATCCTAAAGTTGGAAAAATAAAAGAAAATTAAACTATTAGTATAAAGAAGTTTCTTTTTTGTTTTGTATCATACAAAATATATTAAAGGAAGCTTCTTTTATTTATAGACAAAAAATAATAGATATGTTATAATACTATTATAAGTATTTCTGATGATCGCGCTATGTGTGAGGAAAGTCCGGGCACCACAAGGCATGATGCTAGATAACGTCTAGTGGAAGTGATTCCAAGAAAAGTGCAACAGAAAATAACCGCCATGAAAATGGTAAGGGTGAAAAAGTGAGGTAAGAGCTCACTTACTGGTATGGTGACATACCTTTAGTGTAAACTCCATCAGGTGCAACACCAGAATAAAAGATTAAGTTGCCTTGGCGTCTTTTAAATCGGTGGCAAAGAAATATGCAGTAATGTATATTCAAGATTAATGATCATCTAATACAGAACCCGGCTTATGAAATGCTTATTAATTATTATAAAAATATATGTATAACATTGACAAACTATAAAACATATGTTATCATATTAACACGATCGCGGGTATGGCGGAATTGGCAGACGCGCCAGACTTAGAATCTGGTACCAACCGGTGTGAAGGTTCAAGTCCTTTTACCCGCAACAAATAAAGCTTCTAACTTTAACGGTTAGGAGTTTTTATATTATAAAATAATATAAAAGATAAATAATTTTTGAAATAATTAAAGAGGTTAAGTATGAAAAGAAAAAAGAAGAATATAATAATTTTTGCATTAATTATTATTGTTTGTATAATAGGTATATGTACACAAAATGAAAATATAATAAAATATATAAAACAAAATTATGATATAGACTTAAGCTTAAATAGTGATAACATAAAAGAAAATAAAGATTATAGTGATGATAAAGAAAACGATTTACAGTTACATGAGTATAAAGTAGTAAGGGTAGTAGATGGAGATACCTTTGTAATTGATTATAACGGAACAAATGAGAAAGTTAGACTAATTGGTGTGGATACTCCTGAAAGTGTTCATCCTAACGAATCAAAAAACACAGAAGAAGGACTTAAAATATCAGATTATAGCAAGAGTAGATTATCTGGGAAAGTAGTAAAGCTAGAATTAGATGTGCAAGAGAGAGATAAATATGGAAGAATACTTGCTTATGTATACATTGATGGAAAAATGTATAATAAAGAATTGCTTGAACTTGGATATGCTAAAATATCAACTTATCCTCCAAATGTAAAATATGTAGATGATTTTAAAGAAATACAAAGTAAAGCTAGAGAAAATAAAGTTGGATTATGGAAGTGAAATTAGGCTATGTAAAATTAATTACATAGCCTAGTTTTTTTAAATAATATTAGTTGCAAGGCTGTATTTTATACAGTCTTCTGCGGTGAGAATAGTATTTGGGGCTGAGAAAAATTTTTTAGTAATTTCCTCTTTTGAAATATTTGTGCTTTCTTGAATGAGGTTTAATAATTTTTCTTTTCTCCAGTATAATCTTTCATATTCGTAAACTATATCAGATAATGTAAAAGGTTTGTCATCTGGAAATGTTACAAATGGTTCATGGATTAAGACAAAAGAATTTTTATACATTTTTCTTATATTTCCTGCAAGAAATAATACTAAAGCAGCACTACAACATTTACCTAATATAATTGTTGTTACATTTTCTTTACATTCTTTTATTAAGTCATAAATTGAAAATGCACAGTCTAAGTCACCTCCTGTAGAATGAATTATAACGGTTATAATAGAGTTTATAGAGCTTAATTTTTCTCTAAAATCAAATAACATGTTTGAATCGATACTTCCTTTTAAAATTATGGAATTATCCATTATTTGGCCTCCTTTACATAATATTAATTATTTTAATACCGTAAATAAAATTATATTATTATATCAGACAATATTTTCAAAGTCAACAATTATTTCTTAAAAACTTGAAAAAAATAAAAAAATATGGTATAATAGTAATATCTTAAATAGATTAGATGTTATATAAATATATAACAAGAAAATAATTCGGGCATGGCCTGTTAATATATATAATTATAAAAAATAATAAGTCCTCGCATAAAGCGTAGGCGGAAGGAGATTTTATCATGAAAAAATTAGTAGCAATGTTGTTGGTAGTAATATCGCTCGTTATGGGTTCTGTTGTAGCTTCGGCTTACAATGGTGATCCTACAGCAATGGGTAATTATAACTATGGTTATAATTACAGGAATGGCAATTTTAGTGGACTTCGTCCTTATGCATCAAACAGTGTGAAATCTGTACCTGATTGGCTTGAAGATATTGCTTATGAGTATGGCGCAGAGTTTTACGTAAATCCTAACAGCCCTGTATCTCGGTTAGATGTTTTCTTTAGCATCGCAAGAATGCTTGAAAACAAATTTGATCGTGATGGCATCATCTTTTCTTCAGCAAGTTATGCTATGTTCAGTGACTTAGGTCATTTGGATTATAGTTGTATGCCTTTGGCGTCTGGTCTGTATAATCGTGGTATCCTTCGTGGATATGAAGATGGTACAGCAAGACTTCCTCAGAGTATAACAAGAGCAGAGTTTACAGCAGTTGTTAATCGTTTGGCTCATTTGACTGGTAAAATCAGCTATGGTTATAGCAACTATGGTTATTCTAGATTTGCTGATATTCAAGGTCATTGGGCAGAACAAGCAATTAACGAAACTGTAGCGGCAGGTATGATGAATGGTGTTGGATATAATATGTTTGATCCAGAAGGTCTTGTAACTTATGCACAGATGTTTAAAGTTCTCACAACTTTTGTTGATGATAACTTTGGACTCCAGAAGTATGATGTAGCCTATGGTTGCACAAATACTTGGGATGTTGATTTCAATGTTGAAGAAGATGAAGACTATTATAGAGGGACAAAAATTACATCTTTAACAGCAGAAGAATCTACAATCTATGTAGAAGTTGGTGAAGAAAAAGAAACAAGAGTAAAAATTAATCCTTCAAATGCAAGCAACAAGACATTGTCTTGGGAAGCTCAGTCTGAAAGAATAGTTTTTATTTCTGATTACTACACTTCTGGAAATTATGGTTATGTAGTTGTTGAAGGCAATAAAGTTGGTGAGACATATATTGTTGGTTCTGCTACTGATGGTAGTAAGAAAACAGTAAGAATTAAAGTTGTTGTTACAGATGAAGAAGATAACAATGTTGATGATACAGTTTATGTATCTTCTATCAAAGTTAATCCTACAGCAGTTGAGTTAGAAATTGGTGAAAGCCAGTCTATTACAGCTACTGTAACACCTTCAAATGCGAGCAACAAAGACATCATTTGGGAATCTCACAATACGGCAGTTGCCACGGTAAATCAGAATGGTAATATTACAGCGGTTGGCGTAGGTAATACTACAGTAACCGTATCAGCAGAGGATGGTAGTGGCGTGGTTGCTACTATTGATGTAACTGTAACAGCTGAAGATATTATCGAAGTTCCTGAGGATACAACTGCTCCGGTAGTTGAAATTACAGGTGCTGATAATGTAGCAGTTGGTCAGAAAGTTACACTTACCGTTAAAGTTGATGAAGATAACTTGGAAAACTTTGAAATCACTGAGTCTGACCTTTTAGGTCTTACAGGTGGTGCATCTATTAACAAAATTTCTAAAGTATCTGATGATACTTATGAAATTACTCTGATGGGTGTTGAAGTATCTTCTTTAGCACTTTGCATCGATGCAGGTGTGGCTACTGACGTAGCAGGCAATGTATCTGCAGAGTCTAATGAAGTTATAATCTTCATTAACAGTGGCGAAGATTTTTAAAAATCTCATGAGTGCAGGAATTAAAATTCCTGCCTCTTTTTATATGTGTAATACATAATTTTTCCAAAAAATATCCATAATATATTGCAAAACTACTATATGTGATGTAAAATAAAAAATATAAATTAGGAGGTAAATGATTTATGATAAAAGTAGGAATTAATGGATTTGGAAGAATAGGAAGATTGGTGTTTAGAGCATCTTTAGAAAGAGATGATGTAGATGTTGTAGCAGTAAATGACCCATTTATAGATACAGCATATATGAAATACATGTTACAGTATGATACGATTCATGGAAGATTTAATAAAGATATAGAGGTTCTTGAAGATGGATTTAAAGTGGATGGAAAGTTTATTAAAGTATATAACTTTAAAGATCCAAATGATATTCCATGGAAAGAGACAGGAGCAGAATATATAGTTGAATCATCAGGTGTATTTACATTAACAGAGAAGGCGTCAGCTCACTTTACAGGTGGGGCTAAAAAAGTTATTATATCAGCTCCATCAAAAGATGCTCCTATGTTTGTTGTAGGAGTAAACGAAAAAGAGTATAAAAAGGATATGAATGTGGTTTCAAACGCATCTTGTACAACCAACTGTTTAGCGCCTCTTGCAAAAGTAGTTCATGAGAATTTTGGTATAGTTGAAGGTTTAATGACTACAGTTCACTCAGTTACAGCTACTCAAAAAACTGTTGATGGACCATCAGCAAAAGATTGGAGAGGCGGAAGAGCAGCGACATATAACATAATACCATCTACTACAGGTGCTGCCAAAGCCGTTGGAAAAGTAATTCCTGAACTTGACGGAAAACTTACAGGAATGTCATTTAGAGTTCCTACTCTTGATGTATCAGTTGTAGATTTAACTTGTAGATTAGAAAAAGCAGCTAAATACGAAGAAATTGTTGAAAAAATAAAAGAAGCATGTAATGGAGAATTAAAGGGAATAATGAATTATACTGAAGATGATACGGTATCTTCTGACTTTATACATGATCCTCATACATCAATATTTGATGTTAAAGCAGGAATAAGCTTAAATGATAATTTTGTTAAATTAGTAGCTTGGTATGATAATGAATGGGGTTATTCAAACAAAACTCTTGATTTAATTATTCATATGTATAATGAGGATAATAAATAATATTGAATTATTTTGTTTAGGCTCTTATTATTTTTAGAGCCTAAACTAATTTAAATAGGAGGTTATTTATGCTAAATAAAAAAAGCGTAGAAGATATAAATGTTGAAGGGAAAAAAGTACTTTTAAGATGCGACTTTAATGTTCCTTTAGATATAGAAACAAAAAGTAAAATTACTAATGATAAAAGAATAATAGAATCTATGAAAACAATAAATTATCTTATAAATCATAATGCTAGGATTATATTATGTTCTCATATAGGTAAAACTAAAGAAAAACTATCATTAAAACCAGTAGCAGAAAGGTTAAGTGATTTATTAGAAAAGGATGTAAAACTTCTAGAAGAAATAATAGGAGATAATGTAAAGGCATATATAGATCAAATGAAAGATGGAGATGTTGTTCTTTTAGAAAATGTTAGAATGTTTCCTGAAGAAGAAGCATGTGATGAGGAATTTGCAAAGAGTTTAGCAAGTCTTGCGGATATATATGTAAATGATGCGTTTGGAACATGTCATAGAGCTCATGCATCAACATATGGTGTAGCTAAATACCTTCCAGCAGTATCTGGATTTTTAATTCAAAAAGAATTAGATGCATTAGATAAAAGTATAAATAATCCAATTAGACCTTTTGTAGCTATATTAGGAGGTTCTAAAGTATCTAGTAAAATAGCTGTGATAACAGCATTATTAGATAAAGTAGACACTGTAATTATAGGCGGAGGAATGACATATACTTTCGTTAAAGCTTTGGGTGGAAATATTGGGAAATCAATTTGTGAAGATGATAAATTGGATGTTGCAATTGAAATATTAAAAAAAGCAAAAGAAAAAAATGTAGAATTTGTTTTACCAACTGATTCTGTGGTAGCAGATGATTTTTCTAATGACGCAAATACTATGATTGTAGACACAAATAATATACCAAATGAATATGAAGGTGTAGATATAGGTCCAGAAACAATAGAAAAATGTAGAGAAATAATTAAAAATGCAGGTACAGTTGTATGGAATGGTCCAGTAGGAGTTTTTGAATTTGATAATTTTGCAAAAGGAACTAAAAAAATAGCTGAGTTTTTAGCAGAATCAAATGCAGTAAGTATTATAGGTGGAGGAGATAGTGCCGCTGCCGTAGAAAAATTTGGACTGGCAGATAAAATGAACCATGTTTCAACAGGCGGAGGAGCCTCTCTAGAATTTATGGAAGGAAAAGAACTTCCTGGTATAGTAGCATTGCAAGATAAGTAATATTAAAGGGGAATAATATGAGTGCAAAAAAGAAAGTGGATTTAAATGTTTTAATTAGAAATATAATAATTTTAGTTGTTTTAATTGCTATAATAGTTTTAATTATATTTGTACCAAATTCTGGTGAATTTTCTCCAGATGTAACTAAGTCTAGATATAAATCAGAAAAAAACGCAGATGAACTTAAAGCAGTATATGAAGAAGATGGAAATAAAGAAAAATTTTTAAATGATGCTTCAACTGTACAAAACGCTGTATCTATGGCTTTACTTACAGAAGATGTAGTTGATGAAGAAACTATGAAAGCAAGAATTGATGATATTAATAAAGAACTTAAAAAAAATAGTTGGGATATGTTAGATATCGAAGTTCCTGTTTTTTGGGTTGGAACTTGGAGTGTTGATAATAAAGGAACAGTTAAATTTACTTTTTTAAATAAAAATAGTATTCCATCATGGGCATATGACGAAGATGCAGCAACACATATAATATTAGATTAGAAAGAAGGATAACTATGAGGAAAAAAATAATTATTGGAAATTGGAAAATGAATAATACTCTTTCTGAGTCTATAAGTTTTATACAAGCATTAAAGAAAAATTTAGAAAATATATTACAAGTAGATATAGCTGTATGTCCTAGTTATATTTCTTTAAATAGTGTGAAAGAGGAGCTAAGTAGTAGTAATATAAAAGTAGGGGCTCAAAATGTGTATTTTGAAGATAAAGGTGCATATACAGGAGAAATAAGCGCAGAAATGTTAAAGGATATAGACATAGACTATTGTATTATTGGACATAGTGAAAGAAGACAATATTTTAAAGAAACTGATTATGATGTAAATAAAAAGCTTATAAAGTTACTAGAATATGAAATAACTCCAGTAGTTTGCGTAGGTGAAAATATATCTCAAAGAGAAAGTAATACTCATTTTAGTATAGTTAAAGAGCAAATTGTACAAGCTTTAAATAATATAAATAGTAAACATATATCTTCAATAGTGATAGCATATGAACCAATATGGGCAATAGGTACAGGTATTACAGCAACTGCAGAACAAGCAGAGGAAATGTGTAATTATATAAGAAATGTGGTAAGTAGTTTATATAATAAAGAGATTGCTGATAGTATCAGAATACAATATGGGGGTAGTGTAAATTCAAATAATGCTAGAGAAATACTTATGATGCCAAATATAGATGGAGCTCTTGTAGGAGGAGCTAGTTTAAAAGAAGAATTTATTGATATAGTAAATAGTGCTATATAATAAGAATAGGAGAAAAAAATTATGGATAAAAAGCAACATATATTGATAATAATGGATGGAATAGGGCTAAATGATGACGAAGAAGGAAATGCTTTTAAGCATGCAAAAACGCCTAACATTGATAGATTAATAAACGAATACCCTAATGCTAGTCTAGAGTGCAAAGGTCTTGCTGTTGGTCTTCCTGTGGGTCAAATGGGAAATTCTGAAGTGGGTCATATGAGCATTGGAGCAGGTAGAGTAATATATCAAGATTTAACTTTAATAACTAAAGAAATAGAGGAAGGAAAATTTTTTAACAACAAAGCTTTATTGAGAGCTATTAATCATGTAAAAGAAAACAATAGTGATTTGCATTTAATGGGACTAGTATCAGATGGAGGAGTTCATAGTCATATTGATCATTTATATGCATTGCTAAGACTTGCAAAAGAACATAATATAAATAGAGTATATGTACATGCATTTACTGATGGAAGAGATACACCAACAACATCTGGAATGGATTATTTGAAAAAATTAGAAGAAAAAATTAAAGAGGTTGGGGTAGGAAAAATAGCAACTATAGCAGGTAGGTATTATGCTATGGATAGAGACAATAGATGGGAGAGAGAGCAGCTTGCATATAATGCTATGATATTTGGTGAAGGAACAAAATTTAAATCTGTCCAAAAGGCTATAGAAAATTCTTATGAGGCACAAGAATTCGATGAGTTTATAAAACCAATAGTTATAGTAGATGAAGAAAATAATGCTATAGGGAGAATAAAAGATAATGATGCTGTTATATTCTTTAATTTTAGGCCAGATAGGGCAAGAGAAATAACAAGAGCTATTACAGATGATGTATTTGATGGCTTTGATAGAAGAAAAGGTAAAATAAGAAATTTAGAATTTATTACTATGACAGAGTATGATGAAACTATAAAAAATGTCACAGTAGCATATAAAAAAGAGCCTATTGTAAATACACTAGGAGAGTATATAAGTAAAAAAGGCAAAACGCAGCTTAGAATAGCAGAGACAGAGAAATATGCTCATGTTACATTTTTCTTTAATGGTGGAGAAGAAAAAACATATAGAGGAGAAGAAAGAATATTAATTCCGTCTCCACATGTTAATACTTATGATGAAAAGCCTGAAATGTCAGCATATGAAGTAACAGATAAAGTTTTAGAGGCTATGGAAAGTAAAAAGTATGATCTTATAATAATGAATTTTGCAAATGGAGATATGGTAGGTCATACAGGAAATTATGAAAAAGCAATAAAGGCAGTAGAAGCAGTAGATGATTGTTTAGGAAAAATAATCAGTTTACTTGAAAATTTAGGTGGAGAAGCTATTGTTACAGCAGATCATGGAAATTGCGAGCAAATGATAGATTTAAAAAATGGAGAAGCAATTACGTCACATACTACGAATAGAGTACCTGTTATTGCCATAAGTAAAAGAGTGAAAGGAATAGAATCAGGAGCACTTACTGATTTAGCTCCTACAATGCTCACACTTATGGGTATTGAAAAACCAAATGAAATGACAGGAAAATCTCTTATTAGATTATAATAAGATTGTTATAAAATATGTTTTCATATTTATATATAATGTAAGGAGGAATATTATGAAACAATATTTAATGATTGAATCTGTGTATGGAAGAGAAGTACTAGATTCTAGAGGAAATCCTACAGTTGAAGTGGAAGTAATAATAGAAGGAGGCTTTGTAGGACGTGCTATTGTACCTTCTGGAGCATCTACAGGAGCTTTTGAAGCAGTTGAGTTAAGAGATGGTGATAAAAAAAGATATTTAGGAAAAGGTGTACAAAATGCAGTGGACAACATAAATGATATAATAGCGCCTGAAATAGAAGGTTTAAATGCATTAGATCAAGTTGAAATAGATAATATAATGATAGAACTTGACGGTACAAAAAACAAAGCAAAACTAGGAGCAAATGCAATATTAGGAGTTTCACTTGCAGTTGCAAGAGCTGCAGCAGAAGCTTTAGGAATGACATTATACAATTATATTGGAGGAGTAAATTCTAAAGTGTTACCGGTACCAATGATGAATATATTAAATGGTGGTAAACATGCAGATAATAGTGTAAATGTTCAAGAGTTTATGATAATGCCAGTAGGTGCAGAAAGTTTTAAAGAAGCATTAAGAATGTGTGCAGAAGTATTTCATAATTTAAAATCAGTTTTAAAAGAAAAAGGATACGCTACATCTGTTGGAGATGAAGGAGGATTTGCACCAAATTTATCAAAAGATGAAGAAGCGCTTGAAGTTATAGTTAGTGCAATAGAAAAAGCAGGATTTAAGCCTGGAAAAGATTTTAAAATAGCTATAGATGCAGCAGCAACAGAAATGTATCAAGATGATGGAACATATTTATTCTGGAAAACAGGAGAAAAATTTACTAAAAAAGAAATGGTAGAATATTGGGAAAATTTAGTAGAAAAATATCCTATTATTTCATTAGAAGATGGACTTGCAGAAGAAGATTGGGAAGGATGGAAATTACTTACTGAAAAATTAGGAGATAAAATACAATTAGTAGGTGATGATTTATTTGTTACAAATACAGAAAGACTTTCAAACGGAATAGAAAAAGGAGTAGCAAATAGTATACTTATAAAAGTAAATCAAATAGGAACTCTTACAGAAACATTAGATGCAATTTCTATGGCAAATAGAGCAGGCTATACAGCAGTTGTATCACATAGATCTGGAGAAACTGAAGATACAACAATAGCTGATTTGGTAGTTGCTATGAATGCAGGTCAAATAAAAACAGGGGCACCTTCAAGAACAGATAGAGTAGCAAAATACAATCAATTACTAAGAATAGAAGAAGAGCTAGGATTATCAGCCAAATACTTAGGTGAGAAAGCATTTTTTAACATATAATAAAAATATTAAAAATATAAAGGTCTCTTAAATTAATAAAGAGACCTTTATAATATATAATGCTTACCAATTAAAGTTCCGATATATATTAATAGTAATATAGAAAAGAAACATATAGAAAATGTAAATAAACTAGCAGAAAAAGCTTGAAAAAATGCTAATTTGTTTTTTATAGGAACAGCTATAGATCTACTTAAATTTATTGATACTTTATCTTTTAAATCTTCTTCAGAACAATCTAAAGCTTTTATTTCTTCTTTTTTAAATATTTTAATTCTAATAAAATCATATATTTTTTTATAATTAATATATACAAGTTTTAAACATAATGCTTGTAATAATATAAATAAAATAGTTCCTATTATATACCCAATAATCATATATATATAATTATTAAAACTATAATCCCATTTCATAAATATTGAGTATACAATTTTTATACTATTAATATCAAATAGATTTAATGTTAAATAAGTAATTGTAATTATTATTAAAAATGAAACTATAGAAAGTAAAGCAGGTATAATCATCACTATAAATTCGTGCATTTTTTTAGTAACTGCCCATATAGTAAATTGCTGAATGGACCCAATAATTATGATTAGTAATAATAAAATTAAAAAAAACAACATAAATGAAAAAAATCCCATAAAAATCTCCCCACATACTATAATAGTATTTATTAAAATACATATATAGAACTATTGAAAAAATTATATAGAAAAAAAGATAAAATGTCAATTATTTACAATTTAAAAATATTAATTATATATATGTTAAATAAACTAATATTGTTTGCTTATAGTAACACAAATATATGAAAAAATACTTTAATAATAGTAATTTAAAAGTCTAGTATTTTTATAATATTTATGGTATAAATAAGAGAGTAAACAGATTAGAGATATTTAAGGAAGTGGGAGTATTATGAAAAAGAATACAAAAATTATATTTACAATAGTTGTAATACTAATAGTGGCCGTGTTATTAGGTGTTCAATATTACTTTAATAAAGAGACTGAAAAACTAAAAGAAGAAAACGAAAAAATGAATATTTTTGAAATAACAACTAAAAGTGGAGAAAAGATAGTAACAGAATATAATAAATTTGACGATAGTTTTCTATTAAAAATACCAACAAGCTTTAAATTAATGGACGAAGAAACACTAAAAATTAAATACCCTAATCAAAATCCTCCAACATTTGCTTTTACTAATGATCAGACCACAATTAATATTGCAGCAAATATAACGGATATTAGTTTTACAAACAATGATATAGATAGTTATATTTCAACACTAGAAAAAACGCTTGATAGTGTAGGAGAAATAATAGATACTAAAGTGCATGAAAAAGATGGACATAAAATTGGTGAAATTAAATTTATTTCACATGCGATAGATACTGATATATACAATCACATGATGATTTTTTCAGATAAAGAAAAATTAAGAATAGTTAGTTTTAATGTAACAAAAGAATTACAGGATGATTGGCAAACAGTAGGAGAGTTCATTATTGATTCTATTATTTTTTCAGAAGATAAATAATTATATAAAAAGAATAATTTAAGTGATGCGTGAAAAATTGTAATTTTAAAAGGCAAGTAGTTAGTTGATAATTACTTGCTTTTATGATACTATATAATATATTTTGTGTTACATAAAACGGAAGATAAATATTATTGATAATAAAATTTATTGAGATAAAGTGCAAGGAGGAAAAATGTTTAAATTAGTATCAGAATTTAAGCCGACTGGAGATCAACCTCAGGCTATAGAAAAGCTAGTAGATGGATTAAATAAGGGGTATAATGCACAAACATTGTTAGGCGTTACAGGATCTCGGAAAAACGTTTACTATGGCAAATGTTATAAAAGAAGTAAATAAACCAACTATTATAATGGCTCATAATAAGACACTTGCAGGGCAACTTTATAGTGAATTTAAAGAGTTTTTTCCAGATGCAGCAGTGGAATATTTTATCTCTTATTTTGATTACTATCAACCAGAAGCATATATAGCTTCAACAGATACTTATATAGAAAAAGATAGTAGTATTAATGATGAGATAGATAAACTTAGGCATAGTGCCACTGCAGCTTTATTTGAAAGAAAAGATGTTATAATAATAGCTAGTGTATCGTCAATATATTCATTAGGTGATCCTAATGAATACAGTAATTTAACGCTTTCAATAAGAGAGGGAATGCAAAAAAGTAGAGATGAAATATTAGAGAAATTAATAGAAATGCAATATGAAAGGAACGATGTAGAATTTATAAGAGGTAAATTTAGAGTTAAAGGAGATATAGTAGATGTATTTCCAATAGGGAATGACGATCATGCTGTGAGAATAGAATTTTTTGGAGATGAAATAGATAAAATATCATATATACATCCTGTTACTAGTAAATCAATTGCAAGAGTAAAACATGAATTAATATATCCAAAATCTCACTATGTTACATCAAAAGAAAATATAGATCATGCTATATCTAGAATAAAAAAAGATTTAGAAATTAGACTAGAAGAATTAAGAAGTCAAGACAAAATAGTAGAAGCATATAGATTAGAGCAGAGAGTAAATTTTGATATTGAAATGCTTCAAGAGACAGGATTTTGTAAAGGAATAGAAAATTATTCAATATACATGAGTAATAGAGAAAAAGGAAGTACACCATATACATTATTTGATTATTTAGGAGACGACTTTTTAGTAATAGTTGATGAGTCACATGCTACAATTCCACAAATAGGTGCAATGTATAATGGAGATAGAGCAAGAAAGGAATCTCTGGTTGAGCATGGGTTTAGACTTCCATCTGCATTTGATAATAGACCTCTTAAATTTTCAGAATGGGAAGAAAAAGCAAAGAACATTATATATGTTAGTGCTACTCCTGGTGAGTATGAAAAAAATAGGAGTAAGCAAATAGTTGAGCAGATAATTAGACCAACAGGATTAGTAGATCCTAAAATAATAGTAAAACCTATAGATGGACAAATAGAGGATTTAATAGATAATATAAAAGAAACAGTAGCAAACGGAGAGAGAGTATTAGTAACAACGCTTACTAAAAAAATGGCAGAAGAATTGACAAGTTATTTAGAAAATAAAGATATAAAGGTAAGGTATATGCATTCTGATATTAAAGCGTTAGAAAGACTAGAAATTATAAAGGGATTAAGAGAAGGAACATTTGATGTTTTAGTTGGAATTAATCTTTTAAGAGAAGGATTAGATATTCCTGAGGTATCACTTGTTGCTATATTAGATGCAGATAAAGAGGGCTTTTTAAGAAGCGAACGTTCTTTAATTCAAACCATAGGAAGAGCTGCAAGAAATGACAAAGGGAAGGTTATAATGTATGCAGACGAACTTACACCTTCTATGGAAAAAGCTATTGAAGAAACTAGTAGAAGAAGAAAAATACAAATAAAATATAATGAAGAGCATGGTATTGTACCAAAAACAATTAAGAAGAATATTAGAGATAGTATTAAAGTAACATTTACGGAAGAAGAGAAAGTGGATATAGAAGCAAAAGAGAATGAAACTACTGAAGAAATGATAGAAAGGCTGACAAAAGAAATGTTTGAATATGCTAAAAACTATGAGTTTGAAAAGGCAGCGATGATAAGAGATTTAATTAAAGACTTGAATGCTGATATTCTATAAATTATGTAGTGTAAATATTAGAATACAACTGAAATATCTAAATTTTGTCGAATTTTGAAATGCGATTCTTGTTGACATATGGAAATATATGGATTATAATATAGATATGTTAAAGGCCATAACATATCTATATTATTTTTTTAATCAATTTATATAGGTTTAATCATATAATATTTTTTCATTTCTAAGGAGTTGAATTTATGTCTAAAAAAGTTTTAATGTACACTTATAGAGTTTATCCAAATCAGACTCAGAAAAATTTAATCAATCGTACTTTTAAAGTCTGTAACGAAATACACAATTTAATATTAAAAGAAAGAGCATATGTATATAATAAATTTGTTATTTATGTAGAAAGATGTTTAATAAATAAAATAAAGATAGATGAGGAAAGATTTTTTAAACACAATCCCCCTAAAAAAATTGATATGTTTAAAAAATTAAACAATGATTATTCTAAAATAGATGAAGTAGCAATATATAACGAGCAACTTTCTGTTATAAATGCTTATGAAAGATATTTTTCTGGAATAGATGGATTTCCTAGGTATAAAGACTATAGAAGTAAAAAGATATATAATACAAATAATATAAATAATAGTATACGTGTCAATAATAAAACTATAATTCTACCTAAGCTTGGACTTTTAAAAGCAAAAATAGACAGATCATTACCTAAAGGATCGAATATAAAAAAGGCGGTTGTAAAGTCTGATAAAAATGGAAAATATTATGTTGGATTAATAGTTGAATTTATATGATACTAAAGATTAATTAAGTAAAATAATATAAAAAGCCATAAATTTACATCATCAAATAAATTTACAAATTATGTCATTATATGATATAATATTATTTGGTGATTTTTTATGAACGATAAATTAATTATTAAAGGAGCAAAGGAGCATAATCTAAAGAATATAAACTTAGAATTACCTAGAAATAAGCTTATTGTTTTCACAGGACTTTCTGGATCTGGCAAATCTTCCTTGGCTTTTGATACTATTTATGCTGAAGGTCAAAGAAGATATGTAGAAAGCTTATCTTCATATGCTAGACAATTTTTAGGTATTATGGAAAAACCTGACGTAGAATCAATAGAAGGATTGTCACCAGCTATTTCTATAGATCAGAAAACGACATCTAAGAATCCACGTTCTACTGTAGGAACGGTAACAGAAATATATGATTATTTAAGATTGTTATATGCTAGAATAGGTGTTCCACATTGTCCAAAATGTGGAAAAAGAATAAAGATGCAAACAGTAGATCAAATAGTAGATCAAATATTAGAATTTAAAAAGGGTACAAAAATATATGTTATGGCCCCTGTTATCAGAGGTAAAAAAGGAGAACATGTAAAAATACTTGAAAATGCAATTAAAGAAGGATTTGTAAGAGCAAGAGTAGATGGTAATATGTGTGATCTATCAGAAGAGATGCCTGTTATGGACAGACAAAAAAAACATGATATAGAACTTGTAGTAGATAGACTTGCAGTTAGCCCTGATATAAGAAAAAGATTAGCAGATTCAGTTGAACTATGTCTTAAACAAGCCAATAATCTAGTATTAATATCTATTGTAAATGGACAAGATATAATGTTTAGCCAAAGTTATGCATGTGTCGATTGTAATATATCTATAGAAGAATTAACACCAAGAATGTTTTCTTTTAACACACCTTATGGAGCATGTCCTAGTTGTACAGGATTAGGAGAATTACTAAAAATGGACCCTGATTTAGTAATTCCAGATAAAACCAAGTTATTATCTGATCCATCTGCAATAAAAGGGTGGGGAGGATCAAAAGTAGATTCTGTTACTACTACGTATTTAAAAGGACTATGTGATTATTATAATGTTAATATAAATACTAGAATAGATAAACTTCCAAAGGATTTTTATAATATTCTTTTATATGGTAGTAAAGGTGAAAAAATTAAGTTTAAGCATGAATCAAAAACATTTATAAGAGAGTTTGAGGCAAGCTTTGAAGGTGTAATTAATATACTAGAGAGAAGGTTTAGGGAAACTAGTTCTAAATGGATGAAAGAATATTATGAAACACTTATGACTACTATAGATTGTGATGAATGTAAAGGGACAAGACTTAAAAAGGAAAGTTTAGCTGTAAAAGTAGGAAAGTTAAATATTCATGAACTTACAAGTTTATCTGTTGTAGAAATAAAAGAATATATAAATAATATTCATTTATCGGAAAAAGATAGGATAATAGCAGAGCAAATTTTAAAAGAATTAAATTCAAGATTACAATTCTTAATTGATGTTGGTCTTGACTATTTGACTCTTGGAAGAACAGCAGGGACATTATCTGGTGGTGAAGCTCAAAGAATTAGACTTGCAACTCAAATAGGTTCAGGTCTTACAGGTGTTTTATATATACTTGATGAGCCTAGTATAGGTTTGCATCAGAGAGATAATGAAAAATTACTAAACTCATTAAAGAAGATGAGAGACTTAGGAAATACTTTGATTGTAGTTGAACATGATGAAGATACAATGAGAGAGGCAGATTATATTGTAGATATAGGTCCAAATGCAGGTGTTCATGGAGGAGAAGTTGTATTTAGTGGGACACCAGAAATGTTACTTAAAGACGAAAAAAGTATTACAGGAAAGTATTTAAGTGGCAGATTAAAAATACCTGTTCCTGAGTCAAGAAGAGAGAAGACGGATAAGTATATAGAAATAATCGGAGCTGAAGAAAATAATTTAAAGAAAATAAATGTAAAATTTCCTATAGGGGTATTCACTTGTGTAACAGGTGTATCTGGTTCTGGAAAGAGCTCACTTGTAAATGAGGTGTTATATAAAGCTACTGCAAAAGAAATATATGGTACAAAAGGAAAAGTGGGAAAATATAGACAAATAAAAGGATTGGAATATATTGATAAGGTAATAAATATAGATCAGTCTCCTATAGGTAGAACTCCTAGATCTAATCCAGCAACATATACAGGAATGTTTGACCATATAAGAGATTTATTTGCTCAGACAAATGAAGCAAAATTAAGAGGATATCAGAAAGGAAGATTTAGCTTTAATGTTGCAGGAGGAAGATGTGAAGCATGCTCTGGAGATGGAATAATAAAAATTGAAATGCATTTCTTACCAGATGTTTATGTTCCATGCGATATCTGTAAAGGAAAAAGATATAACAGAGAAACACTAGAAGTAAAATATAAAGGAAAAACTATTAATGATGTACTTAATCTTACAGTAGAAGAGGCTTTAGAATTTTTTAAGAATGTTTCTATAATAAAAAATAAATTACAAACACTATATGATGTTGGTCTTGGTTATATTAAAATAGGACAGCCTTCTACTACACTATCTGGTGGAGAAGCACAAAGAATAAAACTTGCAACCGAGCTTAGTAAAAAAAGTACAGGAAAAACATTATATATTTTAGATGAACCAACAACAGGACTTCACACAGCAGATGTACATAATTTAGTTAATATAATTAATAGACTTGCTGATGGTGGAAATACGGTTATAATAATTGAACATAATCTGGACATGATAAAATCAGCTGACTATATAATTGATTTAGGTCCAGAAGGCGGTAAAAATGGTGGAACAGTTATAGCAACAGGTACTCCTGAAGAAATTGCAAAAATCAAAGAAAGTTATACAGGAAAATTTTTAAAAAAAATATTATAATAAGTATTAAGCGGCGTATATTTAAAATCTATGCTGCTTAATACTTATTATGTTTATTAAATTATTTGACTTAGATAATATATTATGGTACTATAAAACAAATGGAGGGATAATGATGTCAAAAAATATTAGAATTATATATTTGTATTTAGTATCATTTATCGCATTAGGAATGATTGTTATAGGGTTTATTACAACAGTAAATTCAGTGTCTTCATATTTTTTTCCGATTGTGAATTACTACAGCTATTATGGAGAAGATAGTTATAATTATGATGAAGAAATAGCAATTAGAACAAGAAATGCAAAAAAGGAAAGTATTAAAAATGCTATATCATCATTTACTGTCATAGCTATAGGAACACCTTTGTTTATATATCATTGGAAAAAAATTCAAATTGAAAGAAAAGAGGAGGTATAGAGTATATGGCAATATTTTCAATATTATATATTATTCTTTGTCTAGTATCTCCAATAGTTTTAGTTATATTAATTATTCTATTAGTTAGTAGAAAACATCAAAATAATGGTTCAAAAGATAATTTTGAAAAAATTATAAGGAGTGTTTATACGTATACATTAGTTCTTATCTTTTTATGTGCTAGTATAGTTAGCTTTATATATTCTGTAAATACAACTGCGGAATATTTACTGCCAGAAGAAAAAATATATTATAACGAAGGTAGTAATAAAAAAGATGAAGAACTAGAAAAAAAGAATAATGATAATGAAATGATAGTTAACATGATAACAAGCATGGCAACATTTGTCGTTTCTCTTCCTATGTTTGTATATCATATAAAATTAACTAAAAAAGATAAATAAGATAGCTAGTAAAAGAAAGAAGGAGTGACTTTATGGCACCTAAATTAGAACAAATATTTCATACTGATCCTAAAATAATAGGAATGATAGAAATATATTCTAATCCTATGGATAGAAGAGTAGTACAAGATATAGAAAAAGTAATAAAAAATATTGCTAAAAATTTACATATAAATTTAGATAATATCCCATCAGGAGAACCGCTAAGAGTATATATTTACCCAACTAAAAGAATATTTTATTCTATTTTTGGAATGCAAATTGAAAAAAACATGAGAAGAACTAGTAGAAATAGAGGACAGGAGGATATGTTATTTGTAGTAGGCGAAGGAGAAATACACATGGTATCTCCAAGAGAAATGGCTAGTTCGTATACTAACATAATTAAGATATTAGTTAAAGATATTTTAGGTGAATATGGACTTGATGAAAAAGTAAAAAAAGCTCAAGAAAAAGTTACAGATGAATTAGAACCTAAAGAAGAACAAGAAGAAATAGAGGAAGAAGAGCTAGAAGATGATGAATTAGAATTAGATGATGAAGTAAAAGAGGAAGATGAGTTAGATAAACTTGACGATATAGAAGAAATCGATTTAGAGATAAAAAAGATTAAAGAAGAAGATAGTAAAACTATACCAGAATGGCTTGACTTAGGTTGGATTATGTATAAAAGGGGTATTCTTAAAGGAGTTAAAAACCAAAAAGATTTTGGAGAATTTATTAGTGAGAATGGAGTCACAAGTCAAGGAGGGATTTCAAGTAAGCAATCTATAATGGCAGATTATAATTATTCTTCAGAGTCTGCTGCTGCTATAATTGAATATATAGTTCAAAGTTATGGTGTACGAAAAATATTAGAATTATTTGAAAATCCTGATATAGAAAAAGTACTAGGTGTATCAAAAGCAAAATTTAGTAGAGAATGTAAAGCTCAAATAAAAAGAAAATATGTAAGTTCAAAAATGAAAGAGTTAGATAAGAATATCATTAGTGAAAAAGAAGAAAAAATAAAAGGAGAAAATTAAATAAAAGGAGAAAATATTATCTGTATGTAGATTAATATTACTCCTTTTATTTTGTCATCAATTCTATTATTTTTATATAAATATTATTTGCATCATTTTCCCAGTTTTTTGAAATATTCTTGGCATTTTCCATATCACCAGCATATAACGTTATATTTAGAAGTTCATCATTGCCATCTCTTATATAGCAAGCGATTTTATATTCACCATATTTTATAGGTAATATCTGTGACCCTATTTCATAATTTTTTTTGATTTTGTTTATTTGTTTTGAAAGAATCTTTTTGATGTTATGTATACTAATTCCTGGAATTAATTCTATTAATTCTTCAAGTGTAGAATATCCAGTTTCAGTAAGTTTATAATATCTTATGTTATTTTCAATATTTTCAGCTATATGACCATTTGCTTTTAAATTATCTATATATTCACAAATATCAAAGTATGTTATATCATCAAAATCAGAACACATTTTAACAATTTGTTCTAGTGATAAATGAGAGTTTGATTCATTTAACACTAAAAGAATAACAAATTTTTTATCAAAAAATTCTAAGTTATCAGGCATAAAATCACCCCTATTCTTTACAACTTAACGTATATATGATATCATAAATTATGGAAAAAATAAAGGGGGAGAAATATGAATAAATATATAATAGCAGTAGACGGTCCTTCAGCAGCAGGTAAATCATATTTATCAAAACAAATAAGTGACAAGTTAGGTATAGTATATATAGATACTGGCGCTATGTATAGAGCAGTTGCGTTGTATTTTATAGAGAATAATATAAATATAGAAAATAAAAACGAAGTAGAAGATGCTCTTAATAATATAGATATAAAGTTTGACAGAGTAAATGAAGAACTTCATATATTTTTAAATGATGAAGATGTTGCTAGTAAAATAAGAACAGAGGAAATAGGAATGATGGCGTCAAAAGTTTCTGCTATAAAAAGTGTCAGATATGATATGATAGATAGACAAAGAAAACTTGCAGAAGATGATAGTGTAATATTAGATGGTAGAGATATAGGTAGTGTGGTATTTCCAAATGCTGATTTAAAAATATATCTTACTGCAGATGAAAAAGAAAGAGCAAAAAGAAGATTACTTGATTTAAAAATAAAGAATCCTAATTGCAGTTTTGATGCAGTTTTAGAGGATATAAAAAAAAGAGATTATAACGATATAAATAAACCAATTTCTCCTTTAGTAAAAACAGATGATGCTGTATTAATTGACACTACAAATATGACTAAACAACAAGTTATTGATAAAGTAATTCTATTGTTAAAAGAAAGGAATGTTATTTAGTGTATGCTTAAAATATTAAAAGGCATTGTATACTTTGTAATTTGCAAAATGATGTTTAGAGTTAAATATATAAATTTAGATAAATATAAGCAACTTCAAGGGAAAAATATAGTTTGTGCTAATCATAATGATTGGATTGATGCAGTTATACTATGGACTAAAACTGAAAAAGTAAAAATAATGGCTAAGGCAGAATTATTTAAAGTTCCTATCTGGTCACATTTAATTAGAGCAGTTGGTGCTTATCCTATAAATAGAGGACAAAAAGATTTTAAAAGTATATATCATACAGTAAAAGTTTTGGAAGAAGGTAATAATGTTGTAATCTTTCCAGAAGGAACAAGAGGAGCTAAAAAGAAGAATGTAAAGGCTAAAAGTGGAGCAGTGCATATAGCTATATCTTCAGGTGCAGATATAATTCCTGTATATATAGAAGAAGGGAAGAGAACACTTTTTAGAAGAATTAAAGTTATATATGGAGAGCCATATAACCTAAGTGAATATAAAGAGCAAATAAAAGATAGAAAACTATTATCGGATCTTACAGAAGAGCTTATGAATAAAATATATAAATTAGGAGAGATAAAAGAAAATGCTAAATAAAGAAAAACTAGAAAACCTTAAAAAAAAGGCTATAAATAATCATGTACCTATACTTAAAGATGAGTCTATGCAAGTTGTAAAAACAATATTAGCTATAAAAAAACCAAATCAAATTCTTGAAATAGGTACTGCAGTAGGTTATTCTGCCTTATGTTTTTCAGATTATTTGTCTGGTGAGAATGCGTTAATTAAAACTGTAGAATTAGATAAATCAATTAGTGAGATTGCTAAAAAAAACATAAAAGAAATAAGTGACAAAAATAATATTCAGGTGTTTAACTCAGATGCATATGAATTTATGACTTCTTTAAATGAGTGCTTTGATGTTGTATTTATTGATGCTGCAAAAGGGCAATATATGAAATATTTAGAGCAAGCATATAGATTAACAAAAAAAGGCTCTATAATAATAGCAGATAATGTACTTTTAAGAGGTATGGTTATGGGAGGATATAACCAGCATAAACATAGAACAGCAGTAACTAGATTAAGAGAATATATAAAAGAAGTTACGGAAAATCCAAAATTAGAAACAATGATACTTGATATAGGAGATGGTCTTGCTATATCAGTAATAAAAGAGTAGATAAAATATGGTTAACTCATAACCGGAAGGCACGTAGTCCAAAGTCTTACCCCACAACCAAAGTATATATCACTAGAACTGTAACGGCTTTAGTGGTTTTTTGTTGCATGAAAATTGGTTGCAATAATGCTAAAAAATAGCAATATTATGTGGAATTTGGTAAAAATTGGGTAAAATAACCACCTCAAATGCCCGAAATTCTAATAAAAATTCAATAAAAAATGTACTATAAATTTATGATTTTTATTAAAATCTTCAAGTAAAAAACTTTTGGGAAAGAGATATAAAATCTCAAAGTTTTTTACTTTTCTATATCGTGAAAATTTGTAATTTGTGAAAATGGAAAAAGTAACGTTATGTAACGGAGAAGAAGAGATTAAAGAAAATAAAAGAAAAGAAATAAGAAAGGAAGAAGAGAACACAAATGGATTTAGAAAATACGAAATGTACTTCTAAAGATAAAATTTTCCACAATAAATGTAAATTTTGTGGAAAAGATTTAAAACCAATAGGCTTAGATTATTTATATGCAAATATGCCATTAAGTTCAATAGAGTATGAAATATGCAATTGAAAAGAGTCAAAGGATTATTGGAATGAAATTGATTTAAAAGAAGAAAAACAGAAAAAAAGAAAACAAATGGAGCAAATGACAAGGCAATTTTATATACAAAATTATACTAGTAAACAAATACAAGATTATAAATTTGATAACTTTATAACAACAGAAACTAATAAGAAAGAAGTAGAAATTGCAAAAGATTTTACAGAAAAATGTATTAATAAAAATCAAAAAAATGGGCTTATTATTACAGGAAAATCTGGAGTAGGTAAAACACATTTAGCAACAGCTGTTTTAAATCAACTAACTGAAAAAGATATGTTAGTTTTAATGGGAAGATTAATTTTATTATTAGATGTAATTAAGGACACTTTTAAAGATTTTTCAATCAAAGAAAAAGACATAATAGAATTATATTCTAAGGTCGATATGCTTATAATTGATGATTTAGGAACAGAAAGAATTAGTAGTTGGGCATTAGAGAAATTATATACAATTATAGAAAATAGAAATGAAAATAAATTACCAATTATAGTAACAACTAGATTTAATAAAGAGAGTCTATTAGATAGATTTTATCAAAGTGAAGACGAAGAATTATCAGAAGCTGTTATTCAAAAGTTGTATCAATTTTGTTATGGAATTGAACTGAAAAA
>CALXJE010000005.1 GCA_944388545.1 uncultured Clostridia bacterium | reverse complement strand
TACAAATCCTTCTGGCACTGTTGCTGTTGATATTTGTCCTGAGTCATCTACATATACTAATTGTAAATCTTCATCACTAAATCCTTGATCTTTTAGCTTTTCTTTCACATATTCATCTGCACTTCTTATCTCCCCGTCCATCTGCCTTGCTAATGTCCATTCTCCGTATGCTATATTTACTGCTTCTTTTAGTGTTGCCCTGTCACTTTTATTTTTTGCCTCTTCCGCTCTTCCTATTATTCCGCTATTATTTAATGTTAGTATTATTGCTCCTGCTAATATTATCATTATTATTATCGTAATTATTAACACTATTAATGATATACCCTTTTTATATTTTATCATACATTTACCTCCTTGTATTTTTCTTATGTTTTTAATATATTAAATTATCCCATATGTAATTTTACTTTGTCAAGCAGTTATCTTCATTTGTAACGCTTTTGTAATAATTGTAATTTAAACAATTAGTCTATTGATTTTTATATAAAAAGTACTATATAATAAAAATATGAAAAAAATAATTGTGAATAATAAAAACAGCGGTTTAAAACTTTCCACAGTTATATTTAATTTTTTCCCTAATATGTCTAAAAATACTTTTTATAAATTACTAAGATTAAAGGATATAAAAATAAACTCAAAAAGAATAAAAGAAGATATTATTGTATATGAAAATGATATCATTGAATTATATTGCAGTGAATCTTCACTTTTAGGCTTGCCATCAAAAATAGAATATTACTATGAAGATGATAATATTTTAGTTGCATATAAACCCAAAAGTATAGAATGTCATAATAACAAATCAAAATCCACTTTTGAATATGCCGTAAAATTAAATAAAAAAAATAATAACTTAAAAGTATGCCATAGATTAGATACAAATACTGAAGGTTTAGTAATTTTCTCAAAAAATGATATTAGTCATAATGAACTGCTTAATGCATTTAAAAATTCACTAATACATAAAAGCTATATTGCATTTGTATACTCAAAAACGCCTAAAAACCATGATATATTAAATGGATATATTATTAAAAATAAAGCAAATGGTGGTTTCTGTAAAATATTAGATAAATATGTTCATGGCTCTCTTAATGTTATAACTGAATACTCTACTTTAATGTATTTTCCTAATATTAACGTTTCTGTTTTAGATATAAAATTACATACTGGTAGAACTCATCAGATAAGAGCTCATATGAAATATTTGGGAAATCCTGTTATTGGCGATCCAAAGTATTCTACAAATGAAATTAATAAAAAATTTGGATATAAAAGTCAATTGTTATATGCATACAAGTATAATTTTTCATTTAACAATACTTCTCCTCTTTCATATTTAAATAGCAAAACTATTTCTATTAATATTAATAATATAATTAATAAATTTAAAAAAGATCAAAAAATATAATGTACATTCTATAAGGTTATAGTAAAATCATCTCTTTAATAAAATATATAGAGGTGATTTTATGGTTTCTTGCGCTATTATAGGAGCTACTGGACTAGTAGGTTCTACTTTTTTAAAGGTGCTAGAAGAAAAGAAATTAGAGATAGACGAATACTATCTATTTGCGTCTGCTAGATCTAAAGGGAAAAAAGTAACTTTCATGAATAAAGAATATACTATCGAAGAACTAACCGAAGAAACACCCAAAAGAAAATTTACTTATGCACTATTTTCTGCAGGCTCATCTATAAGTGATAAATATGCAAAAGAGTTTAATAGATACGGTACCATAGTTATAGATAATAGTAGTAGATTCAGAATGGATGAAAACGTTCCTTTAATTGTTCCAGAAGTAAATATTAAAGAAGCATATGGTAAGTTATTAATTGCTAACCCAAACTGTTCTACTATTCAAGCAGTAGTTGCTTTAAAGCCATTACATACTCAATATAAAATTAGAAGAATTATATATTCAACTTATCAAGCTGTGTCTGGAGCCGGTATAAATGGTATTAATGACTTAATAGAAACTAGTCTTGGTAATGAACCTAAAAAATTTCCATATAAAATATATAACAATTGTATACCTCATATAGATGTATTTTTATATAATGGATATACTAAGGAAGAAGAAAAAATGATAAATGAAACCAGAAAGATTTTAAACGATGAAACTATTGATATAACTGCAACTTGTGTAAGGGTACCTATATTTAACTCTCATGCAGAAAGTATAAATGTTGAATTTAAAAATGAATTTGATATAGATAATCTAAAACAACTTTTAGCCAAAAGTCCAGGTATTGCACTTGTAGATGACACTAAAAATAACATATATCCTTTAAATACATTTGCAACTAATAAAGATGATGTATTTGTTGGAAGAGTAAGAAAAGATTTCTCTCTCAAAAACTCAATAAATATGTGGGTTGTTGCTGATAATGTACGAAAGGGAGCTGCATCTAACGCTGTTCAAATTCTTGAAAAATTAATCTATCAGAAAGATACTGCTAGCATATGAAAAAAGACTTGGATTCTATTCCAAGTCTTCTTTCATATACCAATGTAAAAATTGTTTACTAGTATCTGGTACCATTCCTTCAAGTATTTCTTTCTTTTCTGTTTCATCTAATTCCGAAAATGTTTTATCGTGTAAACTAGGTTTTAATATTAACTCAATTTTACTACTTCCCTTTTTCGCATTTTTCGGTATACTATCTGCAAGTGTTCCAGGTATAATACTTAAAAAACTTTTCTTTATTGTTCCATCAAAATATACCATTGACTCTTTAATAGAACAACTTCTATCTCTAATGTTTTTAACATACTCAAGTACTTTATCTACTCCTGAATAGTCCAAAGCAATATCTAAAAATAGATTAAACCTATTTATGTATAACCCTTTGTAAAAAATAATACATGGCATTTTATATTCTTCATATATTTCTTTTATCTGTATAAATAACAATTCTTGTAAATTATCGCAAATAGGCTTTTTTAATTCAATTTCTAGAAACTCGATTATTAAGCCTCTCCGCCTAAATTCTTCTATATATTTTCCCACATCTTTATAATTTTCTGCTATTAAAAGTACTTTTTTGTTTAACATTTTATTCATCCTTTCAAATTTGAAATAATGTTATTTTAATTACATACTAATATTATACTATATTTTTTTATTTATGTAAATTTTTTATTTAAAAAAACCATATAGATTTTCTATATGATTTTATTATTTATTATTCTTCATTTAATCTTCCAAAGAAAGACAAACTCCATATTCCCGCTATTCCTACTAACGCAAAAACTATTCTAGAGATTGCTGCCATATTTCCAAATATATATGTTACTAGATTAAAATTAAATAATCCTACTAGTCCCCAGTTTATAGCACCAATAATGATTAAAGCAAGAACTATTCCATTTATTACTTTCATAATTACCTCCTAATTATACTTTAACTTTATTTATAATTTACACTATTATTGTTAGCATATATTCATTAAATTATTCATTAATATTTTGCAAATTTTTACCATTTTTTTTGCTTATAGTAACTTTTATTTTAATAATTAATAAAATATTATATAAATATTTGAGGAGTGATGATATATGTTAAAAGGTGCAATTACTGCAACTATTACACCATTTAAAAATGGTAAAATAAATTATTCTAAAATGGAAGAATTAATAGAATTTCAAATTAATAACAATATTGATGGTATAGTTGTATGTGGAACAACTGGCGAAAGTTCTACACTTACAGATCAAGAAAAGAAAAAGTTAATTAAATTTACTGTAGATAAAGTAAATAATCGTATTCCAGTTATAGCAGGAACAGGGTCAAATGACACCAAAAAAAGTGTATACCTTTCAAAATATGCTGAAGACATAGGTGCAGATTATTTATTGCTTGTATCACCATATTATAACAAAACAAGTAAACAAGGTATTATAAAACATTACGAACACATTGCAGATAATACATCTATACCTTCTATTATATATAACGTGCCTGGTAGAACAGGCCTTAATATAGATGCTGATACTACAATAGAACTTAGTGAACATCCTAATATTATAGGTATTAAAGAAGCATCTGGAAACATACCTCAAGCAATTAAAATTATAAATGAAGCTGCTGACGATTTTTTAGTTTTTTCTGGTAATGATGATATTATAGTACCTATGCTTTCTATTGGTAGTCATGGAGTTATTTCAGTTTTATCAAATATACTTCCTAAAGAAACTCACGATATTTGTTACTACTATGAAAAAGGTGAAACTGAAAAAGCAAAGTCTCTTCAATTACACCTTTCTGATCTAATATCAAAACTATTTATAGAAGTAAACCCTATACCCGTCAAAGAGGCTATGAATCTCTTAGGATTTGATGTTGGAAATCCAAGATTGCCTTTAGTTAATATGAGTAAGAAAAATATTGATTTATTATATTTATCTTTAAAAGATATTTTCGGCTTTTAAACATTCAAATTCTACAACATTTCGTACCGCACTATATAAAATATTGTAACTATGCTTTATTTCCTCTTCATTTTCTGTCTCAATATAAGAAACAAAAGAAACCAACCTATCCCCTACATCATCCATCTGGCTATCATCTATAAATATCGCCCAAATCTTTCTAATATCTTTCCATACTTCTTGTAATTTTTCAGCTTCGTTTTTAGCTAGTTTATAATCTTTTCTTTCTGCTATTTGATATGTGTTATTTATATCTGTAAGAAAATAAGTACTACTCTCTTTTAAATATGACATTTCCCAAATTCCAGCACCTATTATAATTAATAATACTATTACTAAAATTGCTATTTGTTTCATTTTGCTTCCTCCTCTTTTAGTTGATATAATAAATTATCATTCTCGTCCAGTGTTGCTATCAATATATCTTCCTCTTTCAAATTATGTTTTTTTAATAGCTCTTCTAATTTATCATCTGATATATTTAGTATTTCTAAATTACTTTTTAATCTTTCTCCATCATTTATAACATTAAGCGGTAACTTTCCTTTACTATCTGATTTTGGTATAACACTAAGATTACCATTTGTCTCTAGTATGGCATATGCTACGTCTTGAATTTTAAATACTCCTCTACTTCTTATTTGAGACATCAAATCTTCTACCATATATTCCTGTTTTTTCATTTCACTTTCTATTATTTTTCCATCAGCTATTAAAAGTACCGGATTTCCACTTACCATATTTTGAACCTTCTTATTTGTTTTAAGTAGAAAGCTTAATATCATATACATAACAAGAAGTGCTAAAATTGGTACTATACCATAAAATGTTGTCATATTTCTATCTGACATTGGACCAGAAGCTAGATCAGCAATAAGAATTATTATTACAAATTCAAATGGTTGTATTTGAGAAAGTTCTCTTTTTCCCATTAATCGTATAACTAAGAAAACAACTGCAAAAAGTATAACAGCTCTTGCAAACACTATTAACATATATATAAACCTCCAATTTTATTTTAATAATATTTTTTGCATATGTTTTAAAAATATACAAATAATATTAAAGATAATTTTAAAATTGGAGGTTTATTATGCAAAATACTAAAGTATTTTTAAATTCACATGATAAAACAAGAATAACATCATTAATATTGAAATACATTTCAGCAACAGCAATCCTTACTGCTACAACTATATTTACACCAAACTTTACAATAACATCAATACCTGCTCTTTTTCTTAGTTCTTTTGTAATAATTTTACTTGACTATATGATGTCTATAATAACTGGTATTAATGATAGTTCGATTGGAAGAGGTATTGTTGGATTTATATCAGCTGCTATAATAATATATATGACACAATTTATTGTACCAGGATATTACATATCAATGCTATCTAGCCTTATAGCTGCTGCAATTTACGGAACTATAAATAGTTTTATGCCAAACGAAGAATAATTCATATTTTTACTTCATGTATACTATTATATATTACTTATATCTATCATAAAAAAGAAAAATAGACTTTGATATATTTACCAGAGTCTATTTCTTATTTATCTATTTTTTAATTTTTTCTATTGTTTCTTTTAGGTCTGAAAGTTTTTCTCTAATAGCTACTAATTCATCCTCTTCTACATTATGTTTTAACTGCCCTTTAATTACATTTGTCATATCATCTATATCTAATTTTAATTCTGATAATAATTCAAGCACTTCAAATCTTGAAGATATATATTTAAGATTAAATGTACTTTTTTCACAAGTCTTATCCTTATTAATAGTATAACTATCTTCTAATTCAGGTATTAAACAGTTTATTCCTAATCTATCCTCTATTTCCGATTTTAGTTTAAGTTGACCAGTATATTCTCCATGAACTAAAAATATATTTTTTGGTTTTACTTTTAAATCACTTATCCAACTTATAAGGCCATCTTGATCAGCATGGCCAGAAAATGCATCTAAATATCTAATTTCTGCATTTACTCCAATTTCTTCTCCAAATATTTTAACCATTTTTTCGCCATTTAAAATTCTTCTGCCTAATGTTCCCTCTGCTTGGAATCCTACAAACAATACCGTACATTCAGGTCTCCATAAATTCCATTTTAAATGATGTTTTATTCTTCCAACCTCACACATTCCACTTGCTGATATTATAATCTTAGGCGTAGGATCTTCATTCAGCGCTCTCGATTCGTCTGCAGTTTCAACAAAATGTAAATTTTTAAATGCTAATGGATTGTCACCTTTTAGAAGGTATTGAAGCGCTTCATCATTGTAACATTCTGGATTTCTTTCAAATACTTTAGTTGCATTTATTGCAAGTGGACTATCTACATATACTGGAATTTCAGCAAGCTTTTTTATATAATTTTCATTATTCTCTACATATTTATTTATTTCAAATAACAGCTCTTGAGTTCTTCCTACTGCAAATGATGGTATTATAACATTACCGCCTCTATCAATGGTATCAAGTAATATAGATATTAATTCTTGAGACTGTTCTTTCATCTCTCCATGTAGCCTTCCTCCATAGGTAGACTCAATTACTAAAAAGTCTGTATCTTCTACTGGATCTGGATCACGTATTATTGGCCTATTTGCAGTTCCTAAGTCTCCTGAGAATACTATTTTTTTTGTTTCTTCGTTATTTTCTGTTATCCATATCTCTACTATAGCAGAACCTAACATATGTCCTGCATCTATCAATCTAAAAGAAATACCCTCTGCTACTTCTACATATTCGTTATATTCTACTCTTTTGAATATATTTATACAATTTAAGCCATCTTCTGCTGTATACATTGGAGTTGTAGGTTTTTTACCTGCTCTCATTCTTTTTCTATTTACCCACTCTATTTCTTTTTCTTGGATATGACCGCTATCTGGTAACATTATAGAACATAAATCACAAGTAGCTTTTGTTGCATATACAGGACCTCGATATCCGCTAATAAATAGTTTTGGTATTCTACCACTATGATCAATGTGTGCATGTGTAAGTATTACAAAATCTATATCTTGTATGTTAAAAGGGAACTCCTCATAATTTAGCATCTGCTCTGTAAGTGTTCCTTGAAACATTCCACAATCTATTAAAAATTTCTTACCACATGCTTCTACCATATGGCACGAACCTGTTACTCCTCTTGCTGCACCAAAAAATGTTACTTTCATATATTTTTCCTCCTAAAATCTTTTGTTACATATAATTTTTTTATATTTATATCTGTTATATTTATTCTTCTTTATCTTTATTATCTTCTTTTGTTCCCATTTTTAACTCCTGCCATTCTTCTTTTGATACTAAAACTTGTCTTGGTTTACTTCCATCTGGTCCAGATATAATACCACGAAGTTCCATTTGGTCTATAATTCTTCCGGCTCTTGCATACCCCACTGAAAACCTTCTTTGTATCGTTGATGCAGATGCTTTTCCTAAATCTACAACTAAATCAATTGCATCATTTAAAAGTACATCTGCTTCTTTTGCATCTTCTCCCTCTTCTTCTCTGCCTTTTTTATTTGCTTTTTCTATGCTCTCTATAATGTTCTCATCATAAGTACTTGTTGTATGATTTTTAATATATTCTACTATATTTTCAACTTCTTTTTCAGTAACAAAAGCTCCCTGCATTCTAAGAGGTTTTATCTCACCTACTGGAAAATATAGCATATCACCCTTACCTAACAGTTTCTCTGCACCAGCAGAATCTAATATTGTTCTAGAATCCACTTGTGAAGATACTGTAAATGCAATTCTAGATGGGACATTTGCTTTAATTATACCTGTAATTACGTCTACGGATGGTCTTTGAGTTGCAATTATAAGGTGCATACCTGCAGCTCTTGCCATTTGTGCTAATCTACAAATTGCATCTTCTACATCATTTGGTGCTACCATCATAAGATCAGCAAGCTCATCAATTATTATTACTATTTGAGGTAATTTTATTCCTTCTTCTTTTTCTATTACTTTATTATACCCTTTTATATCTTTTACATTTTTTGATGCAAATAAACTATACCTATTTACCATTTCTTGAACAGCCCAATTAAGAGCTCCTGCAGCCTTCTTAGGATCAGTTACTACCGGTATTAATAGATGAGGTATTCCGTTATATCCGGATAATTCAACCATCTTAGGATCTACTAATATTAATTTTACTTCACTTGGTTTAGATTTATATAGTATTGATGTTATAATGGAATTTATACACACACTTTTACCTGAACCTGTTGCACCTGCAATAAGTACGTGAGGCATTTTTGCAATATCTCCTATAGAAATATCTCCTGCCGTATCTTTTCCGATTGCAAAAGTAAGTTTTGACTCTGCTTTTTTAAACTTATCAGATTCTATTACTTCTCTTAAAAATACTCCTTCATTATTTGCATTTGGTATTTCAATTCCTACTGCTGCTTTTCCAGGAATAGGTGCTTCTATTCTTATTGATTTGGCAGCCAAATTTAAAGCTATATCATCTGATAAATTTACTATTTTACTTACTTTTACACCTACACTTGGTGTAAGTTCATATCTTGTAACTGTAGGTCCCTTTGTAATATTAGTAACTTTGGCGTCTACTCCAAAACTAGATAAAGTTTTTTGAAGTTTAAGTGCTGTTGCCTGTATTGCTTTTTTATCCATTCCTTTATCTTGAACTGGTGGCTTTTGAAGTAATGATATTGGAGGAAATACATAAGCTTCATCGGATGCATGCTTAGTGTGATCAAGTTGCAATACTTCTTTTACAGAACTGTCCTCTTTTACTTCCTTTTGTTTTTTAAAGAATTCGTCTCTTTGTTCTTTTGCTTTTTCATCTCTATCTAACTTACCTAAATCAAATACTAACTGATCTGCTGAGCCATCCTTTATATGCTCATTATAGTTTTTATTACCTTTACTTTCTAATTTTCTTTCTCTTTCTCTTATTTTTTCTAATTCTTTGTTTCTTCTTCTATTTTCTTTTTCCTTTATTTCTTCTTCATCTTTTTCAAATACATCTCTAAACATGTTTATAAACCATTCGATTATACTCATAAATCCATTATATATAGTAAATATAAACTTTCTTAATCCAATATTAAAGAAATATAGACCAATAAGTAAAGTTAATGTAACCAAAATAACTCTAGTAGCTATCATTCCAAGAAGCCATGCTATGCTAGATACAATCATTCCACCTATAAGACCTGCAACATTAGAGCCAGTTATTCCTCCTACCCAAGCCCATTTTACATATTCCGTAGCCTCGCTTGTGGTAAAAAGATTATCATAGGCAAAACTATAAACTGTACCTGATAATAAACATATAAATATAATTCCTTTAATAATTTCAGATACTGGATAAATGGCCTTGTCTAGTATTATACATTCTATTCCTACAATAATAAAAACAATTGGTAAAGCTATTTTGAGTACTCCAAGTAATCCCCCTGCTATTTCAGAAAGCGCTAGTGCAAAACCACTAGTAGTTTCAAACCCGAAAATAACAAGAAGTATTATGCCTATTGCTATTAAAATACCTCCAATAAAATCTAAACCAATTGTATCATTTTTGTTTTTTCTTCTAGCTGTGCTAGTTTTTTTTCTAGTTCTCTTTCTCCCCACTAAATATCAACTCTCTTTTTTTAAACATAAAGTATTAACTCTTTATTTTAATTCTTTTCTATTGTTATGAACAACGTCTAAAGTCTCTTTTAATATTTCCTCTAATCTTTCAAGTAAAGCATCCGCATATTCTCTAGTTCCCATACTTATTTCTTTTGATACTTTATTTGCAGACTCAATTATCTCTTCTTTTTGAGCCACAGCTTGTCTTGTTATTTCATGATCATCTATCATAGATATAATTTTAGTTTCTGCTTCTCTTACAATATCTTCTGCCTCTTTTTGAGCATCTTGTAATATTCTTTGCCTTTCTTCTTTTACCCATTTAGCTTGTTTTAATTCATCAGGTAATTTAAGTCTTATTTCTTCTAAAACTTCTCTAAGCTCATCTGCATCTACCAAGACCTTTGATGAAAAAGGAACCTTTGCTCCACCACCTAATAAATCTTCTAGATTTTCTAATAATGTAAATATTTCCATTATTTGTACTCCTCCCTTTTATATATTCTAAGCATTACTCTTCCATACGTTCTTTTATCTATTAAACATAGACCATCTATATTTTCATTAAATATTTTTTCCTTATCTGATTCTAAAATTATAATAGTATCTTCGTGTATTAATGTACTGTCAGAAATTGTATTTAAACATTTTTCTTCTATTTTACTTTCATATGGTGGATCTAAAAATATAATATCAAACTGTACATTCTCATCAATTAAAGATTTTAAACATTTATCATAATCTTTCTTCGTAATTTTAACATAATTTTCATAATTAGTCAATTGTACATTAGAATAAATTACTTTTACAGCCTCATAGTTTACATCATTAAAATATACAAATTTAGCTCCTCTACTTAATGCTTCTATTCCAAGATTACCTGTTCCTGCAAATAAATCTAAAACCACCGCATCCTTTATATATGGTGTTATTATAGAGAAAAGTGCTTCTTTTATTCTATCTAACGTTGGTCTTGTTTTATTTGTTTTAGGTGAATTTAAAATTTTTGATTTCCATTTACCTGCAATTACTCTCATTTTATCTCCCTTTTATTTTTCACGTTTTTCTAAAATGCTTTTAAATTCAATTTAAGTCTTCTTCTGTAATTACATCTAATATCATTGGCGTACCTATAACCTTACTATCATTTACTTTTAATCCTTCTGCTATATACACCGCTGCATTATCAAATTTTTCTTTATCGTTAAAGTAGACTTGCATTATACAATCTCCTTGATTTACATACTCTCCATTTTTCTTTTTTAACTCAAATCCAACAGATAAATCTATTTCATCTTCCTTTTTGTGTCTTCCACCACCTAACTCCACTAAAGCTTGCCCTATTTTATCTGTTCTAACATAATTAACATATCCATTTTTATCTGCTTTTATCTCTTTCATAAACTTGGCTTTATATGGAAGTACTGGTATATCTATATTTTCCGTTAAATGTTCCATATATACACTAGTTATATGTCCCCCTTGTGCTTTTACAATGTCAATAAACTTTTTATATGCTCTTTTACTGACAATTTCTTCCATTATCTTTGCCTTACTTTCTCTTATACTATCTGATATACCCGCAAGTTTCATCATACATGCAACTACTTCAAACACCACATCTTTAATATCTTTATACTTTTCACTTTCTATTTCTTCTCTACTAGCAAGTAAAAATTCTATTACTTCTTCTACCTCCAATGTATTACCTACTTTTCTTCCTAAAGGGTCATCCATACTAGTTACAACAGCAATTGTCTCTTTTTGAACTAATTTTCCTATTCTAACCATCATCCTAGAAAGTTTTATTGCTTCCTCTTCATTTTTGCAAAAAGCTCCATCTCCACATGTTACATCAAGCACTATTTTATCTACACCAGATGCTATCTTTTTACTCATTATAGAAGAGGCTATTAAAGGAAGACTATCAACAGTAGCAGTAACATCTCGAAGTGCATATAGCTTCTTATCTGCTATTGCAAGTTCATTACTTTGTGTTATCATGCAAGCACCATTTTCATTTAATACACGCAATGCTCCAACTAGATCTTGTTCCACTTTATATCCTTCTATACTTTCTAATTTATCAGCAGTTCCTCCAGTAAAACCTAGTCCTCTCCCAGACATTTTAAACACCTTTACACCCAATGATGCTGCTATTGGAATTGCTATCATAGTAACTTTATCCCCAACACCACCTGTTGAATGTTTATCAAGAACATATGAATTTTCAAAGACTCCTTCAAAGTCAAGTACATTAGAAGAATTTGCCATAGCAAGCGTTAAATTAACCGTTTCATCAATATTCATACCATTTATATACATTGCCATAAGTAGTGCAGATGCTTGATAATCTTCTATATTACCATTTACATATTCATCAATAAAAAAACTTATTTCTTCTTCTGATAACTCTTGTTTGTCTCTTTTCTTAGCTATAATATCTAAAATATTCATCGTATCACCTCATATATTATGTTATTTGTTATTAGAATTATATTATATATACAATAAATATGCAATAATTATTAATAATATATACCTTATATTTGTACTTAAAAAATCTATTTTTTACTCTGAGTGCTTTTTGCACTATTATTTTGTTTTTATCGTATTTATATACTGCTTTTTCTTTAAAAACATTTAAAATATATAAAAGATACTGATAGTTACACCAGTATCTTTTATATTTCTATTACACTTTATTATTTTTTCTTTTCTTGAGGTTTAGCTGCTTTACCAACTCTATCTCTTAAATAATATAATTTAGCTCTTCTTACTTTACCTTCTCTTACAACTTCAACTTTTTCTATTTTTGGCGAATGAACTGGGAAAGTTCTTTCAACACCAACACCATAAGATATTTTTCTTACTGTAAAAGTTTCATTTAAACTAGCATTTTGTCTTTTTATAACTACACCTTCAAAAACCTGAATTCTTTCTCTGTTTCCTTCTTTAATTTTAACGTGTACTTTAACAGTATCACCAATATTAAATTTAGGTGCATTTTCTTTTATTTGTTCATTTTCTATTGCTTTAATTATATCCACTTTATTTTCCCTCCTTTTTATTTTGTTTTTCTTCTGATTTTAATAAATCTGGTCTTTTCTTAGCTGTTTCTTTAATAGCTTCTTCATGCCTATAGTCATCTATTTTTTTATGATGTCCGAGAAATTAATATCTCTGGCACCTTAAGTCCTTTATATTCAAACGGCTTTGTATATTGAGGTTCTTCTAGTAAATTATTTGTATGAGATTCAAGTAAAGTTGCTTCTTCTTTTAAAACCCCATCTATTAATCTTACTATACTATCTGTAAATACCATTGCTGGTATTTCACCACCTGTTAAAATATAATCACCAATTGATATTTCTTCAATTTCATATAAAGAAAATATTCTTTCGTCTATTCCTTCATAGTGCCCACAAATTACAATATAATGTATATTGTCTTTAGAACTTGCATATTTTTTGGCTATTTTTTGAGAAAACAATTTTCCCTTAGGAGACATATATATAATCTTTGAATTATTATATATACTATTTACGTTGTTGTTTAGAACAAAATCTAGTGCCTTATCTAAAACTGGTACTGTTATTATCATTCCAGTTCCTCCACCATAAACAGTGTCGTCTACATTCCTTCTCTTACCTTTACCAAAACATTTAAGGTCCACAACATCAATAGTCACTTTATTATTACTTATAGCTTTTTTAATAATACTTGCACTCTTAAATGTATTAATCATTTCAGGAAAGAGAGTTATAATTGTAAACTTAATCATACAAGCCCCTCCATAAGTTTTATTATCATTTTATGGTTTTCTATATCAATATGTTTTACAACATCTTTTATAGCAGGAATTAGAATCTCTTTATCATTAATGTCTTTTATAACATAAACATCATTTGCCCCTGTTTGAAAAACATCTATTAGAGTTCCAAATTCTTCTCCGTTTTCTAAAAATACTTTTAGCCCTATAAGATCCTTTACATAATATGTATCTTCTTCTAAGACTTCGTTATTATCAATTTCTCTTTGCACAATACTATCTCTAAATTTTTCTGCATCTTCAATAGTATTTATTCCATTTAGTTTAATAATAAACATATTTTTATGAAACCTTATGTTATCAATTTTATACTCCTTTAAGTTAATATACAGTTTTTTTAAACTTAATATATACTCTATATTATCTGTATAAGGGTATACTTTAACTTCGCCTTTAATACCATGCATGCTGGTTATTTTACCAAAATCAATATACATAAATTTTAAGACCTCTTTATTCAACTATTTGTAATACAACTTTTTTGTTTTCTCTTCCAGAATAAGCACGAATTATTTCTCTTAATGATTTAACTATTCTTCCATCTTTTCCAATAACTCTACCCATATCTTCTGGTGCAACTTCTAGTTTTATAACTAGTTTATCACCATCCATAAATTCTGTAACAGAAACTTTATCTTTTGATTCAACTAAGTATCCTACTAAATACTCTACTAATTCTCTATACATAAATTAGTCCTCCTTTAGGTTTATACCGGCTTTTTCTATTAAAGCTTTAGCTGTATCTGTTGGTTTAGCTCCATTTTTAATCCATTTTTTTACTTTTTCTGCATCTATATTTATTTGTTTTGGTTCAGTCATTGGATTGTATGTACCAACTTTTTCTATAAATCTTCCATCCATAGGATATCTTGAGTCTGCTACTACTAAAGTATAATAAGGATTCTTCTTAGCACCATCTCTTCTTAATCTAATCTTTACCACTTGTGTTCACCTCCCTAAAAATTTTTTAAAATTATTATCTATCTAAAATTCTTTGGTAATTTCATATTACCTAAAGGATTTTTCCCATTTAACATCTGTTTCATCATTTTTCTCATTTGTTCATATTGATTCATAAATCTATTAATATCTTCTACTTTATTTCCACTACCCTTTGCAATTCTTTTCCTTCTACTGCCATCTAGTATTTTAGGATTTCTCCTCTCTTTTGCTGTCATAGATTGAATAATTGCTTCAATTTTAAGAAATTGTTTTTCATCTATTTCTACATCTTTTATTTCTTTTGGAATTCCTGGTAGCATCCCTAAAATTTGTCTAAATGATCCCATTTTTCTTATTTTTTGCATTTGTTTTAAGTAATCATCTAAAGTAAATTCATTTTTCTTAATTCTTTTTTCTAATTCTTCTGCTTCTTTTTCATCAAAAGCCTCTTCTGCTTTATCTATTATACTTAATACATCACCCATACCTAATATTCTACTTGCTATTCTATCTGGATAAAAAGTTTCAAGTTCATTTAATTTCTCACCGACAGATGCAAACTTTATAGGTTTGCCTGTAACATATTTTACAGATAAAGCTGCACCGCCACGAGTATCAGAATCAAGTTTTGATAAAGTAAGAGAATCTATTCCTAAAGTCTCATTAAATGTTTTTGCTACATTTACTACTTCTTGACCAGTCATACTATCTACAACTAGCATTATCTCATGAGGCTGAACTTCTTTTTTTACTCTTACAAGTTCATTCATAAGCGCATCATCTATTTGAAGTCTACCTGCTGTATCAAGTATAACAACATCGCAAAGTTTACTGTTTGCCTCTTTTAATGAATTTTTAGCAATCTCTTCTACATTTTTGTTATCATCTTCACTATATACCGGTATGCTAAGAGAATTTCCCAAAGTTTTAAGCTGAGCTATAGCAGCTGGTCTATATACATCACATGCGACTAGAAGAGGTTTCTTACCTTGCTTTCTTAAGTAATTTGCAAGTTTAGCACTAAGTGTAGTCTTACCACTTCCTTGAAGTCCTACCAGCATTATCACTGTAGGAGGTCTTGATGATATATTAAGTTTGGATTCAAAGCCTCCAAGCATTTCAGTAAGTTCATCTCTTACTATCTTTACTACTTGTTGTCCTGGAGTTAAACTGTCCATTACCTCTTTACCTAGAGCTTTTGCTTCTATATTTGAAATAAAGTCCTTTACCACTTTATAGTTAACATCTGCTTCTAAAAGAGCAAGTTTAACTTCTCTCATCATTTCTTTTAGTGAAGCTTCATTTATTCTAGTTTCACCTTTCATTTTCTTAACAATTTTTTGCAATTTGTCAGATAAATTATCAAACATTTTATCACCTATATTTCTTTGCTATTTTATCAATCTCTTTATTATTAACATCACTATTTTCTAATAAAAATAATATATCTTGCTTCATTTCTAAACCTTTAATATTCTTTTCATACTCTAATAATTGTTTTTGTGTTTTTTTTATAGAATCATTTACTGCTTGGTAAGAAATGTTTTTATTTGAAGCTATCTCTCTTAATGATAAATCAGAATAATAATATTGCTCAAATATTTCTCTCATATGTTTAGTCAGCATATTTTTATATATTTCATACATACTAACTAATCTTAATTTTTCTTCCAATATATTCACACTCCAAATAAAAGAAAATAGTGTAAAGCTAATTTACTTTACACTATTATACACTCATATTATATTTTTGTCAACTATTATTTTATATATTATAATATTAATAATTTATTAACTTATTAGAAGCACGTTCTATACCATATAAAGTGCGTGGTTGTTTAAAAACTATAAATATATATTCTGCATCACTTCCAAGTGCTACAAAAAATGAACCTATCTTATGCA
>CALXJE010000004.1 GCA_944388545.1 uncultured Clostridia bacterium | reverse complement strand
ATAAAATTTTTCCTCCTTTAAATTATAGATTTCTCTCATATATATTCTCTTTAGTTATATATATGTACATATATGTTAAACACGTCTTTGTTTCGTGTATTAACCTGTTTTGTTCTTTTGCAAAAATACTATTTTTCACAGTCAATCATATAGATAAAATAGAGTAATAATTTATAAAAAAGACCGTATTTATATATGTCTCAGAAAAATATTACAAACACATTACACGTTACATACATTTTTATTACATATACTTTTATACATATATTTTATGCGCGTTTTATGATAGAATTAAGGCGTATAAAAAGGTGAGAATATGGATGAAAATGCAAGTAGAGCAGTATTTATAGGTGTAAGTGTTTTTGTAGCAATTATAACGATTACTTTAATTGTAACTCTTTATAGTACTGCTAGAGATTCTGCAGCAGTTGCAAATAGGTATGATATTACAAGTTCTGGAAATAATAGAGTAAATGATATACTTGCTAAAGACAAAATCACAGGTTTAGAACTTAGATATTTACTTAATTACTACTATAATGATACAGATATGCAAATATATGTTTATCAACCAAATGTGAACGAGAAATTTGAAGAAACAAATGCTAAACTAAATATAGATAATGAAGAATATTGGTCAGATGAAAATCAGCAATTTCTTGATGAAAATATAAGACCAAATTTTAATTACGGTCTAGCAATAGATAATAGAGGAGCGGCAACTGTAATAGTAGCAACATTTGAAAACTAGGAGGGGCAAATGGAGAGTTCATTACAAAAAATAATTGCAGCAATAGTTGGTGTTATGATTTTATTTATAATACCAGTATATATAGCATTTGAAAAAGTAGATGATGTATCATATAGTTTGGCTCTAAAATTAACCCAAAATTTTGTTGATAATGTAAGAGACAAAGGATATATTTCTCCTGAAATGTATAGTGATTTTGTATCAGGGCTATATGCTACAAATAATACTTATGATGTTAATATAGAACATGTAAAAAAAAGATATGATCCAGCTATATATATATATGAAAAGAAAGCAGATAATACAAAAGGTAGATTGTTACATATTTTAGATTATGATAAATATCTTACTGAAGATGGTGAGTTACCAACTACTATTACTATAAATGAAGAGATATATAATAAAACTAATTCTAATATAGAAGTAGTACAAGCCGAAATGACGATGGCAGATGGAAGTCAAATTCATTTTACTAATGGCGGAGAGAATATTTTAACTCCAGAAGAGTTATATAAATTAAAAATAGATGAATATAGAGAACAGAATAGAATAATTTTAGATAAAGGTGAAATATATGCAGATATAAGAAGAGTAACTGGAAATAATTTTGACCAAGAACTATATAATCCTGCGTATATGACAGTAAACGAAGGAAGAATTACAATTGTAAATAAACAAGGCAATGAACCGAATACTATAAACTATAATAATTATATTGGAAATTATGACCAAGCAGTAAATAGTAATGATGAATATTTTTCTGGTCCTGTATATAATTCTGGAAATAGCAGAATTGTTCTTACACCGGCTTCTATGCTAATAGATGGAATGAATTTGTCACAGGAACAAGCAGAAGAATTTTACTACACATGGAAAAATTTATATGATGAAGCTGTTACTTCTGGTGATGGAAGATTAGTGTATGATCAGGGTGAAGTGTATGCAGATAGAACTAGAGTAAGTAGTGTAAGTGGAAGTATTGATACTAAAATAGATAGAATAGCCAATATATCTGTAAATAGTGGAAGTATAGAAATAAATGAAGATAAACAAATAGCAGGTTATGAAACATCACTAAATTATGATGAGTTTATTTCAAATTATAACAATGGGCAAGATATGGTCGCTTTTGAAGGAGAAGTATATAACAATGAAAACTCTGACATAGTTATTTCAAGAGCTGCAATGTGGATAGGAAATAAAACATATAATGAGCTTACAGACGAAGAAAAAAATGCTGCAGAAGAGTTATATAAAGAAAAAATAAATTCAGATGAATATAAGAATAATCAAACTATTGTACTAAACAAAGGAAGAATTTTTGCTGAAAGTAAAGATGCAATAGGATATAATCCATTAACAGATGAGATAAGGACTATAAATATAACAGGGCAGATAAATAAAAAGAATAATCCTAATGCCCTTAATACAGGATCATTAAATTTTTCAAATTATATTGAAGAATATCGTTCAACTAATCAAATTGTTTATGATGAAGGTGGAACCTTTACAGATGGACAAAATGGAATAAGTATTGTTCATGTTAAAGGAAGTATACATGATACTAATAATAATTATATAGATTATGAAAAATATGTAGACGAATTATTAGATAATAGTACAAATGTTATAGAAATTGAAAACATAGTAGACTTTAATAATAATGATATTTATATAGAAGGTGCAAAAGTTGTAGTAAATGATTCTATAGAAAAAAATATAACTAATATAGATGAGATTAAAACAATAAAAGATACAGGAAGAGTGACAATAGATGGAGTAGAATATGATTCTAATAAAGTGGAATCTCCTGATAAAATAACAATTGTAAATCCAACATTTATGGTACTTGAAAACAAATTATCTACCGATATTCAAGTTTTAGATACAAATGAAATAAATAATTATATAAATTTGTATGTGACTAATGGTAAAATAACTTATACTCATAAAAAAACATATTATAAAAATGAGTTAACAATTAATCATGAATCAGTTTCTATAAATGATACTAGTGGAAATAAATATTTATTTTTACAATATTTAAATAAATCAGCATATAATTCTATTTTTAATAATACAGTAATTGAAAACATAGATAGAGGAAATGCAACGGTTAATATTCCAGCAACAGTCTTTACAGCATCGGATATAGATGTGGTATATAATCAAATACTAATAGGTGGAGAATCACCAATTAATATAACTTCTGATACAATGCAATATGTTGAGCAATATTATCAAAATAGAAGAATAGTGCTTGAAAATTCAAGTATAGCTGTAGGTAATGAAATTAATGTTATACATCCTAAAATAGAGATATTTGAAAAAGGAACAAGTACAACAAATGCTCCTGTATATACATTTAGTTATAATATTGAATCGGAAAGTTCTAATTATATAAAATATTTAGATGAATATACTAAAAATGCACAAATAACTATTAGCCCAGCGAGAATATATAAACCAGAAGATGTAACAGTTACAAGAAGTAATATAGTGATAGAGCCAGAGTCAGGTGAATATAACGATTTAATGTACGATGATTTAAATCCTAATTATCAAAATTATTTAACAGAATTTGAACGTACAGGTAAAATTACTGTAAGATCACCTATTACATATAGTACAGAAAGTGAAATTACAGTGCAAGATGCTCATATATCAATAACTCCTACAGGATATAATTCTCCTATGATAGATATATATGAAAATGATAATGAAGAACTATATAATATGTATTTATCTGAATATTTAAATGATAATAGAATTACATTAAAATATAATAGAGATGATGTAGAAATATATAGAGCTAATATTACTATAGATAAACTAAAAAGAAATGGAAACACTTATGAAATTGATAATACTCAAATTGTTTATGATAATACAGATCTCAACAATGATGGAACTTTTGAATATACTAAATTTGTGAATGAATATAATTCAAAAGGAACAGTTACTTTTGCTAGTGCAAATCAAATACATGCTTCTGACTTAAAAGTAGTAGATCCAAGTGTAACAATAAAAGACCCAAATACAGGAGAAGTTATTGTTAAATATGAGGCAGATTATAGTGAACTTACTGACGAACAAAGATATCAAATATATAATATGAGAGTGGAAGAATGGGAAGAGTATTCTCAAATAGTAAATAAAAAAGTTACATATGTATCTGGCGAAAACTGTATTATAGAAAAAGCTCATGTGGTTAATGAGGAAATAATAACTGACAAACAAATAGTTAGTAAGCTATTTTATAATACAGGAGTAAGCAAAATAGAATTTTTAAGAGAGTGTATGCTTGGTAATGGTGATATGTATAAATCGTTAAGTTATATGAATGAGAATTCATATGTAATGAACGAAGGAGATCAGATCAATGTTATAGTTAAGAATAGAAATCAAACGGTTGCAAGTGTATTTTATTCTATGTTTACAGCAAATGTAGGAAATGAAGAAATTCCTAAGATATATGTAAATTATGGTGGAACCATAAAAAATAATGGTGATACTATAATTTCAGATACAAATGGTATAGTTACAAGTGATGAAGGTAGAATATTTAAATATAGAGGACAGGCAGAAGAAATAACGTTAGATCCTGGGAAATATCAAATAGAAGCATGGGGAGCGTCAGGTGGAGGATATGAAAGTAATGAAGCATCAACAACTGGCGGAAAAGGAGCGTACGTAAAAGGTGTATTTAATATAAATGAAGAAACCACATTATATGTATATGTTGGCGGACAAGGAACTAAATACTCTGAGTCTAATGAACAAAACGGCGGATATAATGGCGGAGGAAACTCATATAATGGATATGGTGGCGGAGGAGCATCAGATGTAAGACTTTTAAAAGGAGAACCTGAAGATGTTGAATCACTTCTTACAAGAATAATAGTTGCTGCAGGTGGCGGTGGAAGTAGTAAAGCTAACGGAACAAGATATGGAACCGGTGGTGCAGGCGGAAACTTTTCAAGAGGAATAAACGGAACATCAGTGGGAGTAAATCAATTGTTAGTTGGAAAAGGAGCATTAGATAGTGCTATATCTGTAGGATATGATACTTATACAAAAGCAGATGGAAACATTCAAAGTATACCAGAATCTGAAAAAGGTGATTTAGGACAAGGTGGAAGTGTTGATTTTGATGGAGCAGGTGCCGGAGGCGCTGGATACTTTGGAGGAAGTGCGGCTCATGATGAATATGCAGGTGGTGGAGGAGGTCTATCATATGTATATAGAAATGAAACTAATGTAATAGAAGGAAGACGCTTACCTTTAAAAACACTTTTTGAAGGTAAATATGATGAAGGAATTATTGAGGCAATAGTTCCATATGTAAATACTAATGGAAGATGGAGAACTATTACATATGAATCTTTTGAGGTAAAAAGAGGAAATGAAACTATGAGAAATCCATTGGAATATAAAGCAACTTCTACAATGACAGGCAATAAAGGAAATGGTATAGTAATAATAAAGAAAATAGATTAGTTTTTAGAAAGGGGAATATTTGTGGACGAAATTTCAACAAAAGCAATAATTATAGGTGTGTCAATATTTGTTACTTTAATAATACTAACTGTAGTAGTATTTGAATTCGAGCAAATTCAAAGTATATATAAAGAAGTTGGACAAACAAATATTTCCTTTGAAGAAAGACTTGATGAATTTGATAAGTATAGAGATTCAAATAATATTTTTACAGGATTAGATGTTAGAAATACTGTAAAGAAATATATAAATGATGACTCTGTAAATGTTTGTATAGAAACTACTTCTGGTGAAGTTTGTAATGATAGTATAGATGTCGATAAATTAGATTACACAAATAAATATAGTTCAAATCTTAATGAACAATCAAATATATATAAAATAGTATTTACAGAAATATAGTTTTTGGAGGTGATAATATGGATGAGTCAGCACAACAAGCAGTACAATTAGGAGTAAATATAACAATTTTTATCATAGCATTATCCATATCTATTACTTTAATGCTCGGAGTAAGAGATGTTGCTGAAACTGCATTAGAATATGATGCTTCTTTACCTACTGGAAGTAGGGTTGTTTCAGTCTCTGAAACTAAGAAAAGAGTTGTAAGTGGGGATGAATTATTAGCGTATTATGCAGGTTATATGAGTGAGCAGAGCCAACTTACAGCTTCTGGCAAGTTTTTAATAACAATAGAAAATAAAAATGGAACTAGTCGTATAACTAAAGATACAATTATGGCAAAGAATGATGCGGATGAAGTAATAGAAACTGTAAAAGAGTTTTTTAAAAGAAAAAATATAAATATATCTTCAGACTATGAAGTTACAATGACTAAATATAATAAAGAAAGTCAAATATTAGAAGTATTACTTAAAGAAATTTAAGTGGAAAGGATGATGTGGTAGCTATGCAAGATAATATTAGTGTTTTACTTGCGTCGATATTAACAGTAATAATAATAGTATTATTTCCTATATATAATGTTGCAACCAGACAAGACAGTATAACAAAAAACATGGTAGTAAAGGCTACTACGAATTTTGTTGACGCTGCTAGAAATAAAGGATATATTGAGGCTGAAGATTATGAAAATTATTTAACAGAGATAAACAGAACAGGTCATTCTTATGAAGTTGAATTAGAAGTATATAAACCTATATTATTAGAAACAGATACAGCTAATTCATATGAAGAAAAATATGTAGTAGACTATACAGATGATATAATAGCTACTATGGGAACAACAGATTTAGACCCTTCAATTGAAGAGACAAGTGTGATAAATGATGATATATATCCACTAAATGACGGATATAAATTCTATGTTAGAGTAAAAAACACTAATATAACTCAAGCTCAAATTTTGCTAGATAGATTATTAACAGGTGAATTGACTGAAAGAATAGTTGTAAATTATGGAGGGGTTGTATATACAAATGAATGGGCAAAAGGCGAAGATGCAGAAACTGTTGGAGCAAACATTTCAATATCTAGACCTATGGATTATAATGAAAAAGAGTTTAAATATGAAGCAATAACTGATGTGTATGATCAATATTTAGAAGAATTTACAACGATTTATGGACTTGCTGTAAGATTGAATGATATGAACGCAAATGAAAGTAAAATTAAATTTTTACTTTCATATAAAGATGTATATCAATTAAGAGATGAATCAGGAAATATTCTTTCTAGTAAAACAGCTAGAGAAAATCATATAAAAAAATATTTTTCAATAATAGGTTTTGAGGCTGAAGTTGATGTTGAGGAAAGGCAAGCTACGAATAATAGCACTGGAACATGGGACTATAGTTATATGATAACTTTAAGTCGTATAAATTATGATTTTGAAAATAATGCTTATTTAAGAGGAATGGTGCAAATTAAGGCGGGTTCAGCTGATACTAGAGCAGGTGCGTTAGGTCTTTTAAATTCAAAAGAATTTATAATAACATATAGTGTAAATAAGCCTGAAATAACGATGACTACTACACCAGATGTTATAGAGAATAATATTGTTACTCCTATTAGTGGAGGAACTAATATAAAATTTAATGCTAGAGGAACTTTAGTAAGTGAAAGTGCAAAGGTCGAAAAAATAGTATTTACTATTACTAATAATGATCAAAAAATAGAAAGAACAGTTAATACTAATAATGCAGGAGAAGCATCTTTGGAATATAAATTTGATGAAGGAACAGGTTCTGTTTCTGCTTACGCAGTAGACAGTAGAGGTAATAGATCTGAAACAATAGGTTATGGATTTATAATTATGAATAATTATTTAGAACAATCTATTAATAGAAACGGAATTACAGAGATGACAACCGTTATAATTCCTAATGCTACTATTTCAGAATATACTTTTACAGTTAAATTACCAAGACATTCTGGAAAAGATTGGTGGAGAATTACAGGTCTTGTAAGAGGAACCACAAATACTTGGGAAGTTATAAATCCGGAAACTGGCGGTACTGTTCCTAGAGGTGAAACGTTACGAGCCAATTCTGCTAATGGTTCAGATTTTGAAGTTACAAAAACATTAAATGCAGAGAGATATACACAGTTAAAATTTGAATACAGAACTGATCCTAGTCATGATGGTAGGTCATGTTTAGACAATGCTACTATAGCATATAAAGTAAAATACAAATTCTAACAGATAAGGGGGAGAATAGTGAAAACAACAGATTTAGCAATGATATTTGTAGCAATCTTGATACCGATAGTTGTTGTAGTTTATGTAGATGTGTCATTTTTGCTTAAGACAGAAGAACAAAGGTTGTACTATACTAATATAATTAATTCGGCCATAAATGATGCTACATATGTTATGAAGACTGTTGAAGGTGAAGAACAAGATGTGGACTATGGATATTCTGGTGTGTCTGAGAAAAAAGTAACAGTAAATGCAAGAGTTGCTGTCGAAACTTTTTATGAGTCTTTGTATGATAATTTTGATATAAAAGGAGATAGCACAGGAGAATCATTTATAAAAAGCCATATACCTGCACTTGCAGTTGTAGATTATAATGGAGTATATATTTATTCTATAGATAACTACATCGATAAAAAGTCAGGAGAAAAATATACTGATTATGTATTAAAACCTAAAAGATATTTTACATATACTTATGCTATAATAGGTAATACACTTATAGCGGGAGAAGACTTAGAGAAAAATGGTGGTATAATAAATTTAGATACAATAACTGTAGAATTCACTATGGATGATTATATATCAGTAATAAATGATAACGGAACTACGACGGGATTTTATCTAGAGGATACAAATAATAATGGAATATTATATAACAATAATAATGAACTAAGAGAAAAGGTTATACAACATTTAAAACTTAAACGTTCTCAAATTATTTCGGACACTGTATCTGAAGAAATGTCATTTGCAGTTAGTAATCATAATTTATATTCAGATGTGGATTATGAATTTGTTTTTCCAACAATTGCATTATCTGATTGGGAAGAAATGGTGGACAATGTTGGAATAATAGCATTTATACAAGGAATAAATGTAGGAAATGAAAGTTTAAATTATGTTGCACATGGAATATCTGGGCTTAAAATAACAAAAAGATATTATGTTTCTCAAGCAACATCAGGACTGTCAGAACTTAATTATTATCATTCAGAAACAGAGTGTACTGTATATAAATCAAGTTATAAATCATTTAGTGGATATTATATGAATAAAATTGATGCAGCAACAAACGGATATTATCCTTGTCCAGTTTGTAAGCCATAGATTAGTATAGGGAGGTATATATGGAAGATAAAATAAATAATAAACCTAAAAGTGAGAAAAAAAGTACTCAAAAAAAGACAGTAGCAGATAAAACCAAAAAAGTAAACAAGAAGGTTGCAACCGATTTGAAAGGAAATGTTATATCGGAGCCAGCTCCTAAAAAAACAAAAAAGAAAAAAAATATAAAAGAACATTTTAAAAAGTATAAAAGACTATATATGTTGATTATATTAGTACTTTTTATTATTGCAATTGCTATAGGAGGATATATTGGTATAAGAAGCTATATATTAAATAAGAAATATGGCAAATATGAGAAGCAAATGGATTTATATGGTTTTTCTTTAATGTATAATAATGAATCTCCTAAATCTAGTGAAAGAATTACAAGGTTAGAAATGGTAAAAATAATACTATCATCATTATATAACACTACTGAAGTGGAAAGTATAGGTTTTGGTCCAAAAGGTGAATTTGAAGGTGATGAATGGGCAAGAACAGCAGAAGCTTTTGAAATAATAGATGAAGGATATATAACTAAAGAAACATATAAAGATGGAGTAACATATAAAGAAGCTTTATTTACTTATTTGAATGCTAGGAGTAAAATAAAAGATATTCCTGTTTCTAGTACAAAAGAAAGTAGTTTTAAAAATTTACAATCATTTTCTCAGGAAGAAAGACAATATATAAATGATGCTGTAGAGAATGGATTATTAGATGATAGTAAAAAGAGATTAAATATTAATAATACATTATTTAAAGGTCAGTTTAATGAACTAGTTATAAAATTTGTGGAGAAGTATAATACAGTAGCGCCAGAAGGCGATGTATTAGTTACTAAAGAAGAAAGCAAACCTTCAAATTATGAGATATATCCATATATACTATATTCAGTAGATAAAGAAGTATATGAATATAAAGGTGTATCTGAAGGCCAAGGCGATTACAAAACACCAGCAGAGACATACAAATATGATAAAGATTATTATCCACAAATGCAATATAGATCAGAAACATATTATAATACAATATTAAATATTGATTATAGAACAATAAATAAAGATGAATTTTATGAAAAAATTGATAGATATTTAAGACATAATTACGATGAAGAAATATATGAGTATATAGATTATGTTAAAGAAAATAAAATAATTATTGAAGGAACAGCAAAAGTTCAATTACCAATATTTTATTTAGATGGAGTTAGATTTAGAGCTAGAGTTAAATTAACATTTGAAATAAAGAATTCTGATACAGATAAGAATTTATTGTTAGGAGATCTAGGTAGACAATCAGAAGTTAAATATAAAAATAAAAAATACACAATATATATTGATACTCCTATGGGCACAACATTACTTAGCAAAGCATTATTGTTAGATATGGAACCTATTATAGATTTAATGGTAAATGATACGGAAGCAAGAAATTTAAATGAATTTTAGGAGGTAATATGAAAAGTTATAAAAACAAAGTAGTAAAAACAGTATTAATAAGTATATTACTTCTATTTATAGTAAGCATAACAAATAATAGCTATGGATATCAAATAAGAAATATAGTAATTCCAAAGGAAGAATTAGGAAAAGGAGAAGACCCTAATTTCCCGGAACTATTATATAAAAAACAAGTATCTGCATATCCAACAACAATTATCAATTATAATAATAGAGTATATCCTGTATCTGAAGATCGTTGGGTATATGTATCGGATATGAGAGGAGAAGATTTAGAGTTACCTTCTGATAATACATATACAAATAACAATGAACCGCATAATAATGCCTTTTCATTTGAAAGATATTATGAGTATATTCACAAATATCAAAATAGTGAATATACTACACAATTTGATGCAAGTGCATCTAGTGATTATAAAAAGCCTAGATATTATACAACAGGCGAAATAAGGCCTGAATCTTCGCCCAAAATATCATATGATTTGAGTACGAATGTATTATATAATGTTTGGGGAGAGTCAAATAATTATTCTGGAGTATATTGGCAACCTGCAAGTCAGACTCAAATTTCTGGATTAAGAGAGGATTTTTTTTCAAATAATGATATATTATTGTTTAGTAGCAATTTATATAGGTTTGCGGTTGACAATGGAGTATATGTATCAGATAACTTTTTAACTGAAAATACAGTTGAGAAATTATGGGATATATTTGGTGAAGGTAACAATTCGGACACTTTAGAAGTTTATCAATCTTCGGTTCTTAGGACAAGTTGGTTAAATGACAAAAATGCAAATGGACCAGGAGATACCATATATTGTTATTATCATAATATGGATACTGCATATAAATTTTGGGAAACTACTATAAGAGGGACAACACAAAGAAGACTACAAGATAGTAGAGGAAATTACATGTCTGCTAGAGAAGCATGGTATGATTCACCATCTACAGTTGGAGAAAGAGGTCCTTATATTCAGTCATCAAGTTCTGTAATAAATTATTATGATAATACATTTGTAGTGCCTAAAGGTAAAGAGATAGAGATATATGTAAGACATGTAGATATCACTAATTTAGAGACAGTAAATTCTGAAACAATAGAAAATGAAAATATTATAGATGTTACAAATACACAAGCTATTGAACATGCATCAGATAACTGGGAAGCTTTAAATGCATATAAATATCCAGTAGCAAATCCAGATGGAACTAGAAACACGAATGCAGGAAGTGATAAATTTAGTGAATATTATACTAAACCTATATTAGATACAGCATGGAGATTTGGAAACTTAAAATATGCATATAACAATGCAGAAACTGGTCAATATTTTTCTGCAGTTAATCCAGAAGCTATAGAAGGAATAAATGGATATGCATTGTCAGATATAGAAAGAGATATTCGTACTAACTATAATTGTATAGGTGCTGTAGTTGGAAAGGGAGAAGATATTGATAAAGCTATAGAAAATAGAAACGATAAATTAAACGGAATTAATATTAGAACAGTAGAAGATGATAACGGACAATATATGAATAATACGTCAGGAGTAATAAAAGGTACTGACTGGTCATCTGTTGTAGTACAAGGAAATGAATCAAATCCAGTTATAGTTATTGATTTTTATTATGAGAAAAAACCTACACAAGTATATGTAAGACATATAGATGTAACTGATAAAACAAATATAGGTTATATATATAATGACACATCTGACGTATCATTTCTTCAAACGAGTGTTGGTAAAGCCTTTCTTATAAATCAAGCAGATTGGAATATATCAACAGGAAGCGTAAATCCTGTTAGAAGAAATCAAATTCCAGATGGTTCAGTATACGAGTATCAAGAAGTTTTTGAAAAAAATTCAGGAACAGGTCCACTAAGAATTGCAAATATAAAGTATGATCATGAAACAGGAGGATCGTATTGGGATTTATTAAATAGTAGTAAGAAAGAAACATATGGAGATTATATTTGTGTAGGCTCTGCAGTTGGTAAAGGAGATAGAGTAGACTTAGCAGAAGTAAAAAGAGATGAAGCAACCAAAAATGCTTTTAATAATAATCTTATAGATTTTGTTAATTTTAAAAATGGCGATATATTACAATCAGAAGATAGTTATGTTGATAGAAATTACAATTATACATCTGTAACTATACCAGATAATAATTATAATGCGATAGTAGTAGACTTTTATTATATAAAAGAAGATGATCCAACAATAATAGATCCACCAGGAGGATCTGGAAAAAAATACGTTTATGTAAGACATATAGATATTACAGGAATAAATAATATTAATTCTAATAGTATTGATGATGCAGTAAGAAGTGGTAAAACCTTAAATGGTAGAGGTGTGGCTAAGAAAAATGGAAGTAGCAGATTTAATAAAAATAAAGATTCTGGAAATTATTCTGGATATCAAGAGCGTTATACTATAAATTCAAATGAAAGTCTAGAGGTATTTAGAGATCCAAACGATAATTATAATTGTGTTGGTTCGAATATGACTACAACAAACGACGGAAATTTAACAACTGTTAAAAATAGAATGAATAGCAAGTTAAATGGAAATAGTAATAAATATGATAGTTGGCTTACAGAATCTAGAAAAACACCATCTGGTAATAGTGCCGATATAATAATAATGGATTTTTACTATTCAAGTAAGCATACAGGAACACCAATAGAAAGACCTAAAGTAGGAAGACTAGCTTTTTATTCGGTATCACAAAGTAGTCAATTTGCAAATAAAGTAGACAATCATACTAATACTGATACACAAGCAGTATATGATGTTATACCATCTAGTGAAGTGCTAAGGATGTCTGTAGATAATGCATATACATATATGCTTGGAGCAATAAATATAAAAGAGCAAACAATTGAAAACACATATTCATTTGACTATACTATAACTCAGCCATATACAGTTACATATAAAGATTGGTCATCAAGTTGTAGTGGGCAGTGTGAGAAAACATCTTCAGATAAAAAAGAAGGAGCATGTACTAATACATATAAATATACATATATAGGTACGTGTTATGATGGAGAGGGTGGTTCATATCCTTGTGAAAAAGAGGCAACAGCAAGATGTACAGGAACATGGACAGCTACATATAAGAATATAACAGCTACAGGAAAGGTATCAAGAACATATACATATAAAATACCATACAAATATACATATTATAAAGTAAAAAACATGAGGATGTATACTATTAATAAAATAGAATTAATAGATGGATATGACAATAATGGATTACCTTTATTTGACGGAAAAACTTATACAGCCACAACAACAGATAAATACAAAGATGGGTTTAATGATGCAAGTTTTGTTAAATCATCCAATAAAGAAACCAATAATAGAACTTCAAAAACTTTAAGTAATAGATTGTATTACACATATAATAATGAAAATGGCGATGTAAGAGTATCAGTACCTAAAGGTGATTCTGAAAATAAAATAAATACATTATTAAATAATATAAATCATTCAGATGCGGCAAAAATTGAGAGCTTTAAAGGAATAAATTCTTCAGCTTATAATCCTACATCAACAAATTTAACAGCTACATTATATGTAAAAAATGATGAAATAAGTTTTAAAGATGGTGTAAAAAATCAAACTATTAAATTGGTAGGTGAAGATAATAATAGGTCAAGTACATTAAATAATACATATACTAGATCAGAAAAAGAAGCAACAAGAAAAATTGATTTATCAGAATATACAAAGTCAAAAACAACAACCAAGTCAGGATCAAAATACGTGTATACAACAACAGATTCAGATAAAGTAGATACAGCAACAGTATATCCTAAATCTGTAAAGAATAAATATTTACCATCAGATAGTAAAACAAATTATGGCACTTATGGTGGAAGAGATTATTATAATTTACAAAATTTAACTATACCAGAATCAAGATTAAATGGTAAAAGATATTCATACGGAAAAATATATTATACATTACTTTCAGGAAATAATATATTAAACTTTGATGTTAATGATAGCAATGTTAGAAATGGAAATCATAATTGGAATGACGGAAGTAAGAAAAAGGCTGTAACAGGTTCAGGTGGTAACACTTTTGTAGATACAGAAATGTATAATAATAATGGAGTAGCAAGTCCAAGTACAACCACATTAATATCAGCAGGTACACTTAAAGATGAAGTTTGGGAATATGGTGATAATAATGGAACTGATGCAGATATAGTAGATGTATTTACTCCAATATCGTTTACAACTAAAATTATAGGAAATAATAGTAGTGATATAAGAGTTGATCATACCACTGAAAATTATAACACAAATCAGCAGAAACAAATTCAAAAGAATTCTAGATTTACAATTCAAATAGATGCAAACAATCAAAATTCTACATATCCAGGAATTCAAACTTCAAAATATTTAGAGCAATACTATATTAAGTTTGACTTTGATGTTCAAGATATTAGAATTACGGATGCAAGAGGAACTGATAGAGCATATTCTAGTAATTCAGCAAGTAGTGAGACATGGATAGGCCCTATATATAATAAGTATAATGGAATAACAAAAGGAACAGTGACAGTAAGTGCATATGCATTAGCTGATCCAAATGAAGCTACTGATGTAGTTAATCAAGAACAAAACAGTTATGAGGTTAGAGCAGTTGCAGTAAATACACCTAGCTCACTTGAGTATGACGTGCTAAGAGGAAGAATATCAGATACAGTTACATATATCGGTTCTAATGGTAAAAATGTTTTCTCTGGAACAGGAAGTAATAATCAGGATCATAATAAATATTATGACCAAAAAAATATATTTGGACATAGTAATTATGTTGGAAAAGAAACAGTAGAGACAGAAAACATTAGTAGAGTATATGATTTTAAAGTTACAGATATTAAAGACGTAGATTGGAAAAATATATTTAGAAAATCTACATCTACAACAACAAATGTACATTCAGGAAAAGCATATTATTCTGGTATTAAAAAATGGAATATTTATACTACGGCATATAACGATATGGTTACAAGAGATGTTTCAGAGATAGGAGCAACTAAACAACAAATATTACCGGTTGGACCATATAAACATACTACAACAACGTATACTAGGGCCCCAAAACTAGGATATAAATTTAGTTTTGATTTAAAAACAACAGGAGCAAATGCAAATAAAAAGATAGTTATAACACCAAGTTTTTACTTCATAAAAAAAGATGCAACAGGATATACAGAAGATATTAAATTATATTATAAGAATAGTAGTAATAAATATGTTGACATATCTAATTATAAATTGTATTTTGTACCAGACGATGGTTATAGATTGACGTTTGAGGGAACAGATGAAGGCTATAGATTCTCATCATCGTCAATATCAAAATCAACTGTGGCTTTAGGAACAACAAAGAACATAGAATTAAAGTCTAATATGATGGAACAAGCAGACAATAATTTCGTTCAGATTTGGTATGGAGAATATAAACTACCTAATTCTACTATAGTAATTGGAAAAGGAACAGATGGAAAATATGATATTAATAGAGATAGATTAACTGGAGGATATATAGGAGTAAAGTTTGATATAAAAGTTTGGGAATATAAAGATTCTTCTATGACAACTATTAGTAAAAAATTAAGTTATTCTCAAAACGATAAAAACGCATCATCAAATACTAATACATCACAATGGGATTATGAAGGATATTTAGGATTTTCAAATCCTGGAAATTCAGCAAATAATATTAGATTACCACTAGAAAAAGGTGTATGGGTATTAAATAATACAATGTATAATAAGATTAAAGGAACAGTTATGCTATACGATACAGATGCAACAGCTTCATCAGATTATGACTAATTGAAAAAATGAAGAAGAAAGAATTTCTTCTTCATTTTTATATGTTTTAATTAATTAAGATTACATAATATTGACAAATATTGGAAATTAATATATAATGTATAAGAAATTTTAAGTAGATGTTTAAATTAATATTAAAACTATTATAATTAAAGGAGAGATTAACATGAAAAAAAAGTTTTTTATGCGGGTAACTAGTTTTTTAATTACAATTGTGTTATTACTTTGTAATACTAGCTTTGTAATTGCATCTAATGAAGCTACTAATTGGTCAGATGTAGAAAAATATTATCCTTTTAGTAGTTGGGCAGTAGATACAGGTATCAAGTATAAGTTAATATTTCTTGAAAATAATACTAGAGAAACTAAGAGAGTTGAAATAGCAAATATACTATATAACATTATGTCTTTTAGTAGTGAAAAAAAAGTAAGCAAAACTTTTAATGATATCTCTAGTTTAGAAGGAATATTAAAAGAAAGAATAATTACAGTAGCAAGTGAAGGTGTTATATCTGGATATGAAGATGGTTCTTTTAAGCCGAATAATAATGTTACACGGTCAGAGTTTGTAGCTATGTTAGATAGGTCTAATATATTAAAAGATATAGATGGTTCTATTAGTAATATTAGATTTAATGACATAACTGGTCATTGGGCAGAAAAAAGTATAAATAAGATAGCAAGTCTTGGTGTTATTGCAGGCAAGGGAGAAGGAAATTTTTGCCCAGAAGAGAATATAACACCGCAAGAAATATTAATAATTTTAGATAGGTTAGTAAATTTGAAATGCATTGATTCAGAAAAGTTAATTTCTACAATGACAGATACATTTAGTTGTAAAAAGTATAATGAAAAAGAACAATATATAATTGAAGTAATGTATAGCAAGTTTGATCAGGTACAAAATGACATTAAGTATATGTGGCCTTATTCTAATTATTATGGTGTAACTGATTGGCAAGGGTTAGCAACGTATGAAGATTTACTATACGCAATGTATTTTACAATACCAAGAGAAGCAGATGTATACCGTAAGCTTGATAATGGAGAATTGAAAATAGAAAGAATGGCTAAATATATGTTAGAAGTTCAAGGATTAGAGGCTGATAAGGATAAATATTTTAGTCAAGGAATTACTATGAGAAATTTGTTATTTGCCATATGTACAGCTAATTCAGTAGAACATAATAATTTACAAAACTGGGATAACAAAATAATGGATTTTGGATCAGATACAATTATAGAAATGGCAGAATTCTCCAATATGGACGAGCTTTCTAGGCAAGAACAAGGAGCAGTGGCAAGTGCTTCTATTACGTATAAATATAACAAAAAATTTTATGAATCAAATACAATGTATTTTCCTATAGATGCTCCAATTACAAGATACATGTTAAACTACACTATACTATGTTTACAAGAAAAATATAATACCTATCAGCATGAGATGGGAAATTATATTGCAAAGTTTTTAGGACAAGATACTGTAGAACTAGAAACAGATATATCTAAAATGCCATATAATTACTATGAATATCCATTTATAATAAAAGGAATTCCTAAAGAAGTATATGAAACTCCATATAATCATAGTAATATATATGACGTTCATAAGCCAATTGAGTGCCATCCAGATTATTTTAAATATACATTTAATTTAATAGGTAACTCTTATCATTATTATGATGCAATATTAAATGTAGATTATCGCACTATTAATAAAGAGGATTTTATTAGTAAGGTTATGAGATACGGTATAACATCAAGAGAATCTGCAGCTAAGTACGTTCAATATGTGATAGATAATAAAATCATATTGAAGGGTAAAGGTTGTGCAATACCAGGAACAATAATGCTTCCTCAAGACTTGCTACATGTAAGAGTAATGGTAGAATTTGAAGTTGTTTCTGCAGATGTAAGAAAAGATTTAGTTTTTGGTGATTTTTCTAATGGCACAGGATATGACATAAATCACGTACCTGTAGAATATAACAATTCTAATTATAATGTGCACTTTGATGTTCAAATTGCAGGAGCATTAGATTTTAAAAACAAAAAAATAGCAGAATATAGAATTATGGCTACTCCTATGATAAGAGACATTTATTTTTATGATTCAACAATTCATGTTATGCCTTAGAGTTTTTATTTAACTCACAAGAAGCATTGTGTTATTTACACAATGCTTTTTGCCATAATATGTAAAAAAATAAGCAATAAAATCAAATAAATCTTACTATGTATTTTTGTGTGGTATAATTCCCATAATAATAAAAAATCAAAAAGGTGAACTTATGATAGATTATAAAAAAACAATTTTAAAAATACTTGGACTTTTAGTGATATCTTCACTTATTATAGTAGGTCTTTTATTAGGTGTATTCTTTTGGCCATTTTTAATTGCTATAACTATAGCGATTATACTAGAAAAATTAGTTGAATACATTGTGAAAAAAACAAAAATTTCAAGAAAAATAGTGGGAACTATTTTAGTTTTAGGGCTATATTTATTAATAGCTTTTTTAATATATTTACTTGTATCAAAACTCATTAAAGAAGCATTTTCTATTGCAATTGATTTACCCGACATATTTGAGTATATAAAAATTAAATATCAAGTAATATATGAAAAATACATAAGTGCATTAAAAAATATACCAGAGTCTGTATCAAGTAAAATATATGATATAGGATTAGATTTTTTGGGTAATTTATCTAAGTATGTAACTAAATTTTTTAACAGTACAATAAATTTTATAATGTTTATACCAAATATATTTATATATGCAGTAATAACATTACTTGCTACATTGTTTTTAGTAACAGATAGAAGAAAATTATCGATGTATGTACATGATGTATTTCCAAAAAGATTTGTAAGAAAGATAAGTAGCATATTAAGAGAAATTGTTACATCATTATCACAATATTTAAAATCTCAACTTGTAATGGTTTGTATAACATTTATAGAATTGCTTATAGCATTTTTTATATTAAAACAAGAATATCCTTTTACACTAGCATTTACTATAGCATTAATAGATGCATTACCTATACTAGGAGTAGGAAGTGTATTAATACCTTGGGGAGTATATTCTGCAATTATTGGTAACATTTATTTAGGTATAGGATTACTAATCACTTATGCAATTATAATTATAGCAAGACAGTTAATAGAACCTAGAATAGTAAGTAATAATTTAGGAGTTCATCCTTTTATGACTTTAATATCTATGTATATTGCATTTAAAATATTTGGCGTATTTGGACTTATAATAGGTCCAGTAATAATGGTAATATTTAAAAATGTTTTTTCTCAATTGTTTGAGTACGGATATTTAAAAAATATTATAGTTTATAAAAAGGAATTAAAGAACAATAATTAAAATAAGTAGCAGTGATTTTAAATACTGCTACTTTATATATTTAATAGTTAGAAGGAGGATTGACAAAAGTATTTTCTGGTGCGGTAATTTTCTTTAGAGATTTAACTTTTATTATAGGCATATCTGTTTGATAAAATCCTTTTTCAATAACACCAGTAACTTCTACCCATTCAGATTCTAATAAATCAGATGCTTCATCAAAATTACAAAGGAATCCTACAACTTTTTCATCTCCAGATAAAATCATATTTCTTCCACATACAAAATAGTTGTCTTTAAAGTCAGGCATAGTAAATACAAATCCTGAAATACTAACTGTTTTTCCGATATTTTCATCTATATTTTCATGTATAGTTTTTAGCATATTTGTAAAATTGGTTTCTGATATCACATAATCAAAATCATTATCATATATATTAATATTTTTATTATCTTTCTTAAACAACCCAAGTTCTAAACTAATGGCAACAGCTACTGCTATTATTCCAAGAACGATCATTACTTTTTTAATATTTAATTTAAAATTATATACAAACATATACCACCTCTAATTAATTTTATACTTTAGTAAATCATATTCATAAAAAAATAATATATGCAAAAAAGTGAGCCCTTAAATAAATAAGGAACTCACTTGAAGGGTTAATTGTCGTCATCTTGAATATCATCATCGGTGTCGTCATCACTTATGTCATCAGGATCGTTAGCCATTTTTCTGATAGTACTTAAATCAGAATATTTTAATTCTCTAAGAATCAAAAACATATAACGTGATTCACAAGAAGACTCAGCAGATGCGATGGCTTCGGGGTCTTCTTTTACAACGTCTTCAATCATTAGACAAAATGCTTTATCTTGTAATGACTTTATAAAAAATCTGATTTTTTCTGGGTTAATAACAAGTTCTTCTGCTTTAAATACATCCAAAAGAGTTTTAAAGATTTCTTTTAACAGTGACCAGTCTATGTCAAATTTATCCATAAAATGGTATGCATAGAGAATAATTTCATTTATGTGTTGCTCGCCGAAAGCTTCTATTAAATCTGGTGCAATAGAAGTCTGTGGAATAAATCCATAGTCATATACCGCAATATCAGTTTCGTCTGCAATTATTTTCTCAGCTACCTCTTTTGATAACCCGTAGGTCCGTAAAGCAAGAAATGCTTTACGTGCATCGCCAATTGTAACCTCAAATGATTCAAATGACTTTATTTTTTTTCCTTCACTAGACATAATAATAAATCCTCCTTATAATTATATATCAAAGTTTTTAGATTAATACACTTAGATTATAGCATAATAGGGGAACAATGTCAACATAGTATACATAATTTAGATACATAATTGACAATTTATGGTTTGCATGGTATAATATTATTGTACGTTTAAGGATTATATATTTATATAAATAATTTTATATTAAGGAGGAAAAGATAAATGATGAATATCATTTCTAAAGAAGATATAATTAAAGAAAAAATAAACTCTGTAAAAGAAGGAGAACTAGTAGAAAATTTATTTAAAATTGCAGAAGAGTTGGGTATAGGAGATGAGATAGAGATACAAAATACTTTTTCTTTCGAGGCATTAGATTTTATAGCTGACTCATTGAAAGAAAAAGTAATGATTAAGGCTGACGATATATATATAGCCATTAGAAATGTGTACTACATTGTTGAACTCTATCTTCGTGGTTATTATAATAAGGAACACTATATTGGGTATGAAGAATTTTTAAATCTGGTTATGTCAGGACGTTCTAAAGAAATTATATTAGCTTCTCAAGAATCTTTTCATTTGCATATAAATCGGCTTAAAAAGATTATTTTAAAGTCAAAAAAGAAGATTCCAAGAGGAAACAAAGTTTTTAACAACACCAGAGGTTTTTTAGTAAAACTCGACTCAGATTTGACAGTTTGCAAAAAATATTTAACAGAAGCAGAGAATCTATCAGAGTTTGCTTTTGGTGGATACTATGGATTGTGCGCTCCTGTAATGGTTGACAATTTAAATGGCTTTTTGAAACTAGAAGAAACCGTTTATTCTATTTATAACGAACTGCGTATCTTAGCAAAAATTGATTTAAAATATATAACTAAAGTATACATGAGTTATATAAAAATTGTTGGAATGGAAATTCCGTTTAATCTATTTGAAAAAGTTATTAACAATTATTTATTTGCTATTCCCTATTCAGATACGCCAGAAGATCTTAGTATATCAAAAGTAGATGCGGATCTTTTGATAAAAGAAATAAAACTTGGAACTGTTACAGCAAAAGAACTTACAGATAAGCTTATAGAACGGTATGAGTTTAAAGATTTTACAAAGGAATATTTAGAAGAGTATGGGAAATACATACAAAAGAGGTTGGAAGATTTTAAAATTTCAAATTATTTCTCAGAATTATTCTTAGTAATACCACCAGATTAAAAATAAAAGACTAATAATTAAATATTATTGGTCTTTTATTTTATTAATACTTATGATATAATGTCCAAAGTATTTGTTATATTAAACGTAGCAAAATTTGGAGGTAAATATATAAATGGGAATAATGGAAAAAATTTTTGGTTCATATAGTAAAAGGGAGATAAAAAAAATACTACATTTAGTAGATAAAATAGAAGCATTAGATGAAGAAATGCAAAAGTTATCTGATGATGAACTAAGGGCAAAAACAGAAGAATTTAAGAAAAGATTAGAAGAAGGACAAACATTAGAAGATATACTAGTTGAAGCTTTTGCTGTTGTTCGTGAAGCATCTAGCAGAGTACTTAACATGAAACATTTTAGAGTTCAATTAATTGGAGGAATTATACTTCATCAAGGAAGAATAGCAGAAATGAAAACTGGAGAAGGGAAAACTTTAGTAGCTACACTTCCAGTATATCTTAATGCACTTACAGGAAAAGGAGTGCATGTTGTAACTGTAAATGATTATCTTGCATCACGTGATAGTGTTTGGATGGGAAAAATATATAAATTTTTAGGTCTTACAGTTGGTCTGGTTGTTCCATCAATGACACCTAAGGATAAAAAGAAAGCATATGCATCTGATGTTATTTATGCTACAAACAATGAACTTGGATTTGACTATTTAAGAGATAATATGTGTATGTCGAAAGAAGAGATGGTACAAAGAGAACTTAACTATGCGATAGTCGATGAAATTGATAGTATATTAATAGATGAAGCTAGAACTCCCCTTATAATATCTGGTATGGGGGATAAATCAACGGATTTATATGAAAAAGCAAATAAATTAGTAAAAAAGATGACACCAAGGGTTATAGTAGAAAGTAATGATAAAGAATTTGATGATAATAATGAAAAATATGATTATGTTGTAGACTTAAAAGCTAAAAGTGTTTCTTTAACAGAAAGAGGAACTAAAAAATGTGAAGAATTCTTTGGAATAGGCGAACTTTCAGATATGGACAACATGGAAATATCACATCATATAAATCAAGCACTAAAAGCTTATGGTATTATGAAAAAGGATATTGACTATATTGAAAAAGATGGTGAAATTTTAATAGTTGATGAATTTACTGGACGTATAATGGAAGGAAGAAGATATAGTGATGGACTTCATCAAGCGATTGAAGCAAAAGAGGGCGTAAAAATAGCAAGAGAGTCAAAAACATTAGCCACTATAACATTTCAAAATTATTTTAGGCTATATTCTAAATTATCAGGAATGACAGGTACAGCAAAGACCGAAGAAGTAGAATTTAAAGGAATATATGGATTAGATGTTATAGAAATACCAACTAATAAAGAAATAATTAGGATAGATAGAAATGACTCTGTGTATAAAACAGAAAAAGGTAAGTACAATGCTATAGTAGAGGATGTAAAAGAAAGTTATGAAAAAGGGCAACCTGTTCTAGTTGGTACTGTTTCCATAGAAAAGTCTGAAATTATAAGTAAAATGCTTGATAAAGCTAGAATTCCACATAAAGTACTTAATGCAAAATTTCATGAAAAAGAAGCAGAAATAGTAGCACAAGCAGGTAAATACAAAACAGTTACAATAGCAACTAATATGGCAGGTAGAGGAACGGATATATTACTTGGAGGTAATGCAGAGTTTTTAGCAAAAAGAAAATTACTTGCAAAAGGAATTGATCCGGAAAAAATAGAGTTTGCATCTGGATATGCAAATACAGATGATGAAGAACTATTAAGCATAAGAAAAGAATATAAAGAATTAGAAAACAGCTATAAAAAAGAAATAGAAGAAGATAAAAGTAAGGTAATTGCAGCAGGTGGATTAAAGATAATAGGTAGTGAAAGACATGAATCAAGAAGAATTGACAATCAGTTAAGAGGAAGAGCAGGTAGGCAAGGAGATCCAGGAGAAAGCCGTTTCTATATATCTTTGGAAGATGACTTGATGAAATTGTTTGGTGGAGATACTGTTTCAACAGTTGCAAATACTATGAAGTTGCCAGAAGATATGCCAATAGAAATGGGACTGCTTACTAATGCTATAAGAACAGCACAAAAAAGGGTAGAAGGAAGAAATTATAGTATAAGAAAGAGTGTACTTGAATACGACGATGTAATGAATAAACAAAGAGATGTAATATATAAACAAAGAAGGCAAATATTAGATAACGATTCTGTAGAAGACTCTATAATGAAGATACTAGATTCTCAAATCAATCAAATTGTAAGTGAACATATGATGTCTGTAAGACATGTAGATGAGATTAATTTGGAAACATTTGAACTTGCATTATTCAATCTTTTTGGGAAAAATGACTTAGTTACTAAAGAAGATATAGAAAGTATGAATATGGATGAAGTATCTAAAAACATATCAGAAAGAGTAAAAGAGATATATAATAGTAGAATAAAAGAATTTGAAGAAAAAAATGCTCTTGATGCATATAGAAAGTTAGAGAAATATATTATGCTTAAGACTGTTGATGAAAAATGGATGAATCATATTGATGACATGTCTCATTTAAAAGATGGAATTCATTTAAGAGCGTATGGTCAGAGTAATCCTGTAGACGCATATAAAATAGAAGGATTCGAATTATTTGAAGAAATGAACGCCGCAATTCAAGAAGATGTATTAAAAACTATATTTACAGTAAAGTTTAATAGAACTGATTTGCCTACAAAAGGTAATGTTGTAAATGCAAATTATGAAAAGCAAGATATGTCTGCTTATGGCGATAACAAGCAACAAAATGTAGCAAAAGAACCTGTAAGAGTGGCAAAAAAAGTAGGAAAAAATGAGCCTTGTCCATGTGGAAGCGGCAAAAAATATAAATTCTGTTGTGGAAAGGAACAATAATAACAATAGCCAGGAGAATAAAATCTCTTGGTTATTATTTTACTAAAATAATATAAATTGTAAAGATAAGCTATATGTAAATTTTAAAAAATGCATATTTAGTAAAAAATTCTTAATAAGTACAAATAAAGTGTGAATATTTTACATTCACACTTTCTACATGTTTTTATCTAATAATTCATTTAATTCATTTAAAGTTATTGGCCCATCATGTGATGCTATAAGATTAGCATTTTCATCTAATAGATATGTAAGAGGTACTGATGATGCTTCAGGATTAATATTTTTTCTAATAATTCTACTTTCATCAAAATATACTTCATAGTTTAAATCGTTATTTTTCATAAATTCAGCAAGTTCAGACTCTTCATAATCATGAGAAATAACGTAAATATTGTATCCTCTGTTTTGATATTCTGATATAGCTGTTTTGACCACTTCATATTCTTCTTGACAATGTGAACACCAAGATGCCCAGAAGAAAATTAAAGATTTATGACCTTTAAACATATTTTCATCATATTCATTTATGATTCTAATTGAAGAATCTTCATCAACAGTTATTACTGTTTCATTTCCTTCGGCCATAGTATAAGAAAGTTCAGTTTCATTTTTATTATTACTCATTGTATTATCAAGAGTTTTAGAATTGTCTATGTATTGTATTAAAGTATATATAAATATTATTGCAACAATAATGGTCAAAATAATTGTAATTAATAATATAATTTTACTTTTTTGCATATTTCCTCCTCACACATTATAAGTATATCATAAAAGATAGTTAAAGAAAACAAGAGATTGTAATTTTGTAATTAACTTTTTAAAATATAGGTGTATATATAATAATAAAAGCAAATGTAGATGCTTCAAAAACTATTGACAATTTGTATGCGAAATATTTACAAATGAATCTTTATTTGGTATAATAATTAAGCATTAATATTATATATGCACCATTAGCTCAGTTGGTAGAGCAGTTGACTCTTAATCAATTGGTCCCGGGTTCGAGTCCCTGATGGTGCACCAATAGAAATTTAGCATGAACCTCTTTTAGTATTAAAATATATTAATACTAAAAGAGGTTTAAAGTTAGTAGCTTTGAGTATAGATACTCTAAAAAGGAGTTGCTAGAAAATAGCAAAATAAAAAACTGATATTTAGAATTAATTTTCTATTTATCAGTTTCTTTTAATACTAATAAATCTTAATATCCAATAAATAAATAAATACTCCTATTAATAATATAAAAAATAACAGAAGTTTTAAAATTAATTTATATTTTTATAAAAAATGCACGGAATATTATATAGATATAATAGTGAAATGATTTTAGTAAAAAGTATTATGTTTAATATATAAAGCAATTATAATTTAATAGATCAGGCAAGAGAAAAATTTTCTTGCCTGATTAGAAGTTATATATTTGTATGTTATAAATTAGTTTTCCCTAATAGAAAGTCAATAGCACTTATTTGTTTTATTCCATTATAATTATTAGTATCGTAGTCCAAAGTTATCAAGTATTTTTTATAATGATCTGATATTATTTCCAATGGTCTAATTTCCTTTGTAGAGTAGAATCTTCACGTACACTTAATGCTATTTGAATGTATATATAATCATTTTCATCTTGAATAAAAAAGCACTGTATTATTGTCATTTTGCCAATAAAAATTTTGTATCTTAATTTGTATGTATTTGTTATTTAAATATCATGTAATAATTGTGTAATTTTTTGACTATTAATGTAGTCAATATATATACAATTTTTTAATGACATAAAAATAAGAAAAAATATAAAAAAATAGCAAAATTTAAAAAATGAAAAAATGCAAAATCGCTATTTTTTCTAAAAAATTCCAAAAATTACAAATTGCTAGTTTTTGCTTATACATAGGCAAAAAGTAGCAATTTTTTGTGTTAAAAAATACCGTTAAAAACTTTTAAAATTACATAAAAATGAAAAAATGATGTAATCAAAAAATGCAAAAAAAATAACAAAAAATATATTGACTATATGTATGTAATGATGTATTATATTGCTATAGTAAAGAGGGGGTAATATATATGTCAGAACTACAAGAAAATAATATAACATTATTAGTTGTAAAAAGAGATGGAAAAAAGGTTGATTTTAATGGATCAAAAATTGCATTAGCAATAAAAAAAGGTTTTGATAGTGTAAAATTTGATGAAGAAGAAGCAGTAAAATATACTGAAAAGGATGTTCATAAAGTATATCAAGCTGTTATAGATAGATTAGAAGAATTAAACAAGGAAAAAGAAAAAGTTAAAATTGAAGAAATTCAAGACATGATAGAAGATGAACTTAAAAAAAGAGGTTATGAAGATGTTTATGAATCATTCTCAAGTTATAGAGAAAGAAGAGCACAATCAAGACAAGTGTTTTTCGATGAAAAAAAACAACATAAATTTTTAAAAGCATTAGAAGGTCTTGGTTTAAAATCAGCTCATGAGGAAGATGCAAAACGTGAAAATGCAAATGTTGATGGTGATACAGCAATGGGAACTATGCTTCAATATGGAAGTACAGTTTCAAAAGAATTTGCAAAATCATATTTAATGAAAAGAAAATTTGCAGATGCTCATGAAAGTGGAGAAATACATATTCATGATATGGATTTTATGCCTATGGGAACAACTACTTGCTGCCAAATAGATATAAATAAATTATTTAAAAATGGTTTTTCAACAGGACATGGTCATTTAAGAGAGCCAAAAGATATAATGTCATATACTGCCCTTGCAGCAATAGCAATTCAATCTAATCAAAATGATCAGCATGGAGGACAAAGTATACCAGCTTTTGATTATTATATGGCTCCAGGAGTTTTAATTACATTTAAAAAACAATTAAAACAAACAATATATGATTATTTGGATTTAACGGATTTTAAATATTATATAAATATGGACAAGATTGCAAGAGAAATTGATAGATTTAATAGTATAGACATAAATCCAGAAGAAGTATTTTCACAATTTTATAAAGAATCAGAAGAATTAAAAAGACTTTTTGTTAAGTCTTATGAAAAAGCAATTCAAAAAACAAACCGTATAACTTATCAAGCTATGGAAGCATTTATTCATAATTTAAATACAATGCATTCTAGAGCTGGGGCTCAGGTTCCATTCTCTTCTATTAACTTTGGTACTGACACTTCACCAGAAGGTAGAATGGTAATAGAGAATTATTTAAAAGCAACAGATTCAGGTCTTGGGAAAAATGAAACACCAATATTCCCTATATCAATATTTAAAGTAAAAGAAGGAGTAAACTATAACAAAGAAGATAAAAACTATGATTTGTTTAAACTTGCATGTAAAGTATCTGCTAAAAGATTATTTCCTAACTTTTCATTTATTGATTCGCCATTCAATCTTGAGTATTATAATCCTGCTGACTATAATACAGAGGTTGCATATATGGGATGTAGAACAAGAGTATTAGGAAATGTTGTAGATTCAAATAAAGCAGTTACAGCAGGTAGAGGTAATTTATCATTTACTTCAATTAACCTTCCAAGAATGGGTATAAAGCATGGTATAGTAAGTAATGAAAAACCAGATTTAGATGGATTTTTTGCAGAGCTTGAAGAAAAAATGGAACTTGTAAAAGACCAATTATTAGAAAGATTCGAAATACAATGTAATAAAAGAGTATATAATTTCCCATTTTTGCTTGGACAGGGTGTATGGCTTGATAGCGAAAAACTGAAACCAGGAGATAGATTAAGAAAAGTATATAAACACGGAACATTAACATTTGGATTTATTGGCCTTGCTGAATGTTTAAAAGCATTAATTGGTAAGCATCACGGAGAAAGTCAGGAAGCTCAAGAATTAGGATTAAAGATAATAGGTTTTATGAGAAAAAAAGCAGATGAATATGCTGAAAAATATAACCTTAACTTCTCAGTTATAGCTACTCCTGCAGAAGGACTTTCAGGAAGATTTACAAATATAGATAAAGCTATATATGGAAAGATAAAAGGAGTTACAGATAGAGAATATTATACTAACTCATTCCATGTACCAGTTTATTACAATATATCTGTAGCTAAAAAAATAGAAACAGAAGCACCATATCATGCGCTTACAAACGCAGGACATATTTCGTACATAGAACTTGATGGAGATACAACTAATAATATAGATGCTTTTGAAAAGGTTGTAAGGCTAATGAAAGAAAATGGTATAGGTTATGGAGCTATTAATCATCCAGTAGATAGAGACCCAGTATGTGGATTTACAGGTGTAATAGGTGATCAATGTCCTGGATGTGGAAGAACAGAATCAGATGGGGTAGGATTTGAAAGGATTAGAAGAATAACAGGATATCTTGTTGGTACAGTAGATAGATTTAATAATGGTAAAAGAGCAGAAGAAAGAGATAGAGTAAAACATACTATTGATATGACGGATAAAGATAATAAATAATAGTAAAGAAAGATAAAAGGTGATTTGTATGAAAATAAGGTTAGCATGTGATTTACAAACAGATAGTATTGTAGATGGAGAAGGAATAAGAACAGTAATATGGACACAAGGCTGTTCACATCATTGCAAGGGATGTCATAATCCTGAAACTCATGATCATACAAAAGGAATAGAAGTTGATGTTGAAGATATAAAAAACAAACTTTCAACTTTAAGCAATCAAGATGGTATTACCTTATCTGGAGGAGATCCTTTTTTTCAAGTAGAAGCATCTTGCGAGATTGCAAAATATTGTAAAGAAAATGATTTAAACGTTTGGGCATATACTGGTTTTACTTTTGAGAAATTACAAGAAATGTCTAAAAATAATAGTAAATTAAGAGACTTTATGAACAATATAGATGTATTAGTGGATGGAAAGTTTGAACTTGAAAAAAGGAGTTTAAATTTGAAATTTAAAGGATCTAGAAATCAAAGAATATTAGATATGCACGAGAGTTTAAAATGTGGAAAACCAGTAATAATGGAAGAGTATAATACTGAAAAAACATTTTTAGGATATGACTGTTTAGCAAAAGAAAAAGAATTTATGTTTATATAAAAGATAACAGACACAAAAAAATGTGTCTGTTATTTATATTAATTTAAAAGTAGAAGCAAATAATATTGAAGATTTATTTTTTCTCTTAATATTTCTAAATAACAAAAAGTAGGCATTTAATATCCTACTTTTAAATATTTATCTTGTTGGATCATTTCCATTTATTTCATCTAATTGCTTTTTGTGTGGATTTTTTTGCATTTCACTCCATGCTCTTCCTGAATCGCTATCTCCATATGTTTCTATTGCTTCACGATTAAATTCTTGTACTTGTCCTTGAAGTTCAGTTTTAAATTTATCCATATCATGAGCTCTACTTATACTTTGTCTAAGATCTTCTCTTTCTTTTCTTTCATTTTCAGCTACAGTTTTACTCTGTTTTCTATCATCAATATCTCCATAAATTCGTTTTTTTATTTCATCTTCTTGTCTTTCTTTTTCTGTTTGAAGATCTTCTTTAATTCTAGCTTTAGTGTTTTGTTTTGCATTTGCAAACATTAAACCAAGTTGAGAAATATTACCACCATTAGCAGTTTCTTGAATTTTGAATGTAATATCATTATTTTCATTTTTTGTACTAATAATATTCATATTGGGTTTTAAGCCTTTATATCTATCTAAAACTCTAGAATATTTATCTAATATTTTATCTATTTGCTTAGAATCTTTATTTGCCATTGCTTTTTCAAGTTTATTTTGAATAGTCGTAAGTTGATCAACATATTTTGGCTTAATTTTGTTTTTTGCAAAGGTCCTATGTGCTTGGGGATCGTGATAAGCAATTTCTAAACATAAATTTTTAATATCTGTCATATCAACTTCATTATTTGGAATTTCTTCTCTTATTCTATCTAACATAGTATAATACCTCTATATCAATTATTATATATAATATTATTTAAATGTCAACTAAATATATTATAATTGTTTTAAATGCATATAGCGCCGTAGGCTTCTGCAATCATAATAGAAGTTTCTAAATCAACTTTAGTATTACTAAAAATCATATTTTTAATAGGAGTATAAGCTAGATTTGAACCTCTCAAATCTGCATTTTTAAAGTTACATTTATTAAGGTTAGCAAATGAGAAGTTTATATTTGAAAGTTTTGCGGATTCAAATGAAGATTCAGACAAATCAGCTCTTTCAAAATTAATATTTTCTAGTTTGTGATTTTTAAATGACATTCCTCTTAAATTTACGTATGACCAGTCACCAGCAATAATATTTAATCCAACTATATTACTACCAGCAAAATTAGACCCAGTCATTTTACATTCTTTAAAAGTAGATAAAAATAAATTAGTATTTTCGAAGTTACAATTTGTAAATGCACAGTTTATGCAAGATATGTTTTTCATATCAGCAAGATTAAAATTGCAAGAGTCAAATCTACAATTTTCAATTTGAAGTTCGCACATATTAGAATTTTTAAAATTGCAACATATAAATGTTGAATTATTAAAGTTATTTTCTGTAAAATCTATTGATGAAAAATCTTCATTGTCATAATTAGTATTTTCACTAATAATCATATTATCACCTTTTAAAACTATTATATTTTGTTAATCTTGACTATATATTATATATTGTATATAATACAAAAAGCAATAGTTTAATATATTGTATTATATAACTAATTGTTATATTTATATGGAAGTGATAATATGAATTATTTAAAAGAAAATGATAGAGAAATATATGATATTATAAAAAAGGAGGAGGCAAGGCAAAATAATAATATTGAGCTTATAGCCTCTGAAAATTTTGTAAGCAAAGGAGTATTAGAAGCAGTAGGAAGTATACTTACAAATAAATATGCAGAGGGCTATCCAAATGAAAGATATTATGGAGGCTGTGTTAACATAGACGAAATTGAAAATTTAGCAATAGAGCGCGCTAAAAAACTATTTAACGCAGAATATGCAAATGTTCAACCTCATAGTGGAAGTCAGGCTAATATGGCTATATATATGGCTATGCTAAATCCAGGAGATACAGTACTTGGAATGGATTTATCAAATGGTGGGCACTTAACTCATGGAAGTAAAGTAAATTTTTCTGGAAAGTTATATAATTTTGTATCTTACGGTGTAGATGAAAATGGATATATAGACTATAATGATGTAAGAGAAAAAGCATTAGAACATAGACCTAAATTAATACTTGCAGGGGCAAGTGCATATCCAAGAAAGATAAATTTTAAGAAGTTTAGAGAAATAGCAGATGAGGTAAATGCGTATTTTATGGTTGATATGGCACATATAGCTGGGCTTGTTGCTACTGGGCTACATGAGTCACCAGTACCCTATGCAGATTTTGTTACAACGACAACCCATAAGACTTTAAGAGGACCTCGTTCAGGTCTTATACTTTGCAGACAAGAGTATGGAAAGAAGATAGATAAAACTATATTTCCAGGTATACAAGGAGGGCCATTAGAACATGTTATTGCTGGTAAAGCGGTATGCTTTAAAGAGGCAATGTCAGATGAATTTAAAGAATACACAAAACAAGTTATAATAAACACAAAAAAACTTGCAGATGAGCTTATAAACAAAGGATATAGTCTTGTATCAAATGGAACGGATAATCATTTAATGCTAGTTGATTTAAGAAATAAGGGATTAACTGGGAAAGAAGCAGAAGAGTTATTAGATAGTGTAAGTATAACTGTAAATAAAAATGCAATACCAAATGATCCGGAAAAACCCAAAGTAACAAGTGGAATTAGGATAGGAACAGCTGCATGTACAACTAAAGGACTAAAAGAAAATGATATGATAAAGTTAGCAGAAGCTATAGATTTAGCATTATCTAAAAAACAAGATAATATATTTAAAGCAAAAGAAATTGTTGCAGAATTAGTTAGGAGGTATGAAAGCTCGTGGCTAAAAAATTAGTAATAGTAGAGTCGCCATCGAAAGCTAAAACTATAAAAAAATATTTAGGAAAAGATTATGAAGTAATAGCATCTCAGGGACATATAATTGATCTTCCAGCAAGTAGAATGGGAGTTGATTTAGAAAACAATTTTGAACCTGAATATATCAAAATGAAGGGAAAAGCTAAAATTATAAAAGAAATAAAAGCTGAGGCAAAGGATAAAGATGTTATCTATTTAGCGACCGACCCTGATCGTGAAGGAGAAGCAATAGCATGGCATTTAAGAAATGAATTAAATATAAATGAAAAAGACAAATGTAGAATTGAATTTAATGAAATAACAAAAACAGCTGTTACTGATGCTGTAAAAAACGCAAGAGTAATTGATATGAACTTAGTAAATGCTCAGCAAGCAAGAAGAATATTAGATAGAATTGTTGGATATAAAATAAGTCCACTTTTATGGAAAAAAGTAAAAAGAGGGCTTAGTGCTGGACGTGTGCAATCAGTTGCATTAAGAATTATAATGGATAGAGAAAATGAAATAAGAAACTTTGTTCCTGAAGAGTATTGGGATTTAAATGTTATATTAAATAAATTAAATGATGAAACTGATATATTTGCTAAATTTTATGGTGATAAAAAAGGGAAAATAAATTTAACAAATGAGAAACAAGTTAAAGAAATTGTAAAAAATATAGACTTAAAAGATTATATAGTTGAAGATGTTAAAAAAAGTCAAAGACAAAAAAATCCACCAGCTCCATTTACTACATCAAGTTTGCAACAAGATGCATCTAAGAAATTTGGTTTTCCAGTAAAGAAAACAATGATGATTGCTCAAAGACTATATGAAGCAGGATATATTACATATATGAGGACTGACTCTACAAGAATATCAGAAGATGCTTTGGCCATGGCTAAAAGTTATATACTCAATAATTTTGGAAGTAAATACTATATGAGTAGAGTGTTTAAAAGTAAGTCTGGAGCTCAAGATGCGCATGAAGCTATAAGGCCAACAACACTTAATAATATAAATGAAATAAATTTAGATAAAGATGATCTTAAATTATATACTTTAATATATAACAGGTTTTTAGCAAGTCAAATGAAACCGGCTATATATGATACAGTTAAGATAGTTATAAACGTATCAGGCTATATATTTCATGCTACAGGTTCAACAATTAAATTTGATGGATACATGAAACTATATATAGAAACTAAGGAAGATAAAAATCAAGACGATGAAGAAGGCGAAAATAGAAAACTTCCAGAAGTAGCTATTAAAGAAGTTCTTAAACAGAAAAAACTAGACTTTAAGCAAAAATTTACAGAGCCACCTGCGAGATATACAGAGGCAAGTTTAGTAAAAACATTAGAGGAAAAAGGAATAGGAAGGCCTAGTACTTATGCTCCTACAATTTCTACTATCATAGAGAGATTTTATGTAGAAAAAGATAAAAAGTATCTAGTGCCAACTGAACTTGGAGAAATAGTAAATGATATTATGGTAAAATATTTTAATAATATAGTAGATATAGCATTTACTGCGAATATGGAAAATAAACTAGATGAAATATCAGAAGGAAATATAGAATACAAAGGAATGCTAAAAGAATTTTATGATCCTTTTAATAAAAATTTAGAAGAAGTACAAGATAAAATAGAAAAAGTTAAGCTTAAAGAGGAAGTTACAGATGTAATATGTGAACTATGTGGAAAAAATATGGTTATAAAACAAGGAAGGTTTGGAAAATTTTTGGCTTGCCCAGGGTATCCAGAGTGTAAAAATGCAAAACCAATTGTAGAAGAAATAAACGAAAAATGTCCTAGATGTGGCGGAAAAATAATAATAAAGAAAACTAAGACTCGAAGAAGCTTTTATGTTTGTGAAAATAATACTAACGATGATAACAAAACATGTGATTATATTTCATGGACTAAACCAAGTCAGGAAGGAAAAGCTAAGAAAAAAAGCTCATCAGTAAAGAAAACTAAAACGACTAAAGCAAATAAGAAAACTACTAAAATAAAAAAATCTAAATAAGGGTGAGATATATGAATGAAAATAAAAAAGAAGTAAAAAAAGTTGGCATAATTGGTATAATAGCCAACTTACTTCTTCTAATATTAAAATTTATAGGAGGAATGTTTTTTGGATCACAAGGACTTATAGCAGATGCAGTAAATAGTTTTGGAGATATTTTTTCATCTGCAGTTACACTTATAGGAGGTAAAATAGCAGAAAAACCTGAAGATACAGATCATGAGTTTGGTCATGGTAAGGCAGAATATGTAGCAACTTTCCTTATAGGTATTTTTATGATTGTTGTAGGAGCAGATACTTTGTATAGTAGTGTTATTTCTGCTATCCAAAATAAAAGATTTGAGCTTTCATATGTATTAGTATGTGTCCCACTTATTACTATATTTATAAAAACATTGTTATATATCTATACTAAGCATGTTGGAAAGAAAAAATCTAGTATATTGATTGAAGCAAATGCAGATGATCATAGAAATGATGTTTTTTTATCTACAGGTGTACTTATAGGAATTGTATTTGGATACAGTGGATATTATTTTGTAGATGGAATAATAGGTGCAATAATATCTCTAATTATTGTAGTAACAGGTATAAAAATAGCAATCAAAGCTTACGACATTTTAATAGATAAATGCATTGATGCAAATATTTCTAATGAATTGATTCAGCAAATTATGAAGCTTGAAGGAGTAAATCATATCGATGAGGTAAAATCAAAGCCTACAGGAGATAAACATATATTAATTGTAAAAATTTCAGTGGAGCCAAATATGACAGTTTTGGAAAGTCATAAAATAGCGGGAAAAATAAGATATGAAATGAACAAAAATGAAAAGATTTATGATACAATAGTTCATATAAATCCAGATATAAAAGAAGATAAGGAGGAGAAATGATGGAGAAACTTTTTGAAATAAATGAACAATATACTTATGAAGATTACTTAGATTTAAATAAATACTATATGACCAAATCAAAAAGAACAATAATATCAAACATAATATTAGGTATATTATTAATATTTTTAGCAATAATATCTTTTTATTTAAAGAATTATTCATATTTAGTATTTTCTATTTCATTTGCAGTAATATATCCTATACTTTTAGTATTTACGATAAAAAGGGCTGCAAAAAAATCATATGAGAGCAATAAAATAGCTAAAAATATGGATCAAAATATAACTTTTTACGAAGAATATTTTGAAATAAAAAATGAAGTTGGTAATTCAAAAGTACACTATGATAAATTATATAGTATAGGAGAAACAAAAAGAGCATTTTTCCTATTCATATCATTTAATCAAGCATTTATTGTTAAAAAAGAAGCACTAAATAATGTTCAAGAATTTAGTAAATTTATATATTCAAAAAAATGATATAATGTTTTAATAAAAAAAGAGCGCTTGACGTAGCCCAAATTATAGGATACTACTAAATAATAAAAACAAGAAAATAAATTTTAACTAAGAAGCATAAAAGCATTTTGGGAGTAACACACAAGCAGAAGCTATAAATAATGTATATATAAGTTTTTATGCTCAAAATAATATAGAAAACACAAATAAAAAGTTAGTTATACCAAATGTGTGAAAGTATAGCTAACTTTTTCGTGTTTAATTGGTATCAATATGATAAAAACTAATGTAACAATACATAATATAGATATATAAGAAGAGAATATTAATAATGATAAAAAATAAAAAAGAAAAGCAATTAAAAATAATTGCAAAAAGTTTTAATATATGAAATAATATATCTATATATAAATATGAGTAAAAAGAAAGAGAGGAATATGAAAATGAAAGAAAGAAAAGGTATTTCATTAATAGTATTAGTAATTACAATAATAATAATGATAATTTTAGCAGGAGCGATAATACTAACATTAAATAATAGCGGAGTCATCGGAAGAGCAGAGGAAGCACGAGATAAAAGTGACACGTCAACACTAAAAGAAGCAGCAAATGTAGCATACGGAGAATGGACATTAGCAAAGCAGATGGATGGTGAGACAAAAAGTGCAGATGAATATGTAAAAGAAAAGCTAAAAGATCAAGGATTTAGTGATGAAGATTTACAACTAGTATATATAGCAGATACAGGTAAAATATCAATAGCAACAGTGCCAGAAGGATTTGTAGTATCAGATATAGAAGGAGAAAATACAGTAGCAAAAGGTTTAGTAATATATGAAGGAACGGAGAAAGTATCAGAAGATGCAGATGCAAAGACAACAAGAAACCAATTTGTATGGATACCAGTAGATATATCAGAATTTAAAAGAGAAGATGGATATAGTGATGGCACTAAACAAACATACGTATCATCAAGTACTGCGACAGAGCCATATTCATATAATACAACGATAACAGAATCAAATGATTTAACAGGAGAATATGCAGAGTATAAAGCAATGAGAGCAAGTGTAGAAAAATATGGAGGCTTTTATATAGGAAGATATGAGACAGGAAGTGAAACAGAAAGAACATATGAAGATACTGCAATCGGAACAACAAATATGGCAGTAAGAAAAGATGCATATGTATATAATTATGTAGGATGGGGACCAAGCAATACATCTACAGAAGGAGATGTTACAGAAGAGGCTTTTGGATCGTCTCCGGGACGCAACTTAGGAAAAGGAGCTGTTGAACTGTCAAGAAATTTATATGAAGCAAGTACTTCGGTAAAATCAACACTAGTATATGGAGTTCAGTGGGATGCAGTATTAAAGTTTGTAGCAGATAACGAGCATAGTATAATAGATAGTACATCATGGGGAAATTACAGTAATAATACAGATAGAACACAGGTAAGTCCAAATAGTCCAGCCAAAACAGGTGCGTATGAAAATTGGAAAGCAAAGAATATATATGACATAGCAGGAAATGTAAGGGAATGGACTATGGAAGCTTACTCAACTAATTCACGTTCTGTTCGTGGTGGACAATATTACAATACCGGTTCTTTTAATCCGGCATCTAGCCGTTCAGGCTATCTCTCAGAAAGTTTTGAGTTTGGAATTGGTTTTCGTTTAGCACTTTATCTAGTGTAGAACTGGTCCTGATATTCACAAAACTAGATAGTGTGTAAATGGGTGTGTAAATAATTTTGTGTAATTTGATATCCTTACGATAATATATTTTATATATTTAAACTATCAATGTGCTATTTATATTAGTATGTTGATAGTTTTTATATCCTGCCTTCATACATAATCTCTAATTCTCTTAAGTATTTGCCCCATTTAGGAACTTTGCCTGTACAATTTTTGTTATTCTTCTTGTTGCTAAATACAATACTTTATTTAATGCTTGTATAGATGGATATGCATTTTTTTTTTTAGTCTTCTATATGAGAGTTCCCTAAATTTTGTGTAAAAAATAAAATAGATATAATAGAATATTAAAAATAATAACAGTATAGCTTAGTAATTAAACAATATAAAAGGTCTTCCTCATAAAAAAGGGAAGACCTTTTATAGCTTTAGTGTATATAATAGAACACAAAAGAAGTGACAAATAGAACCAGCTAAAACGAACATGTGCCAAATTGAATGAAAATATTTTACTTTTTTTAAAGCATAGAATATAATACCTGCAGTATATGCTATTCCTCCAGAAAGTAGCCAATATACACTAGAAACACAATCAAGAGCTCTTAATTCTTCTAAAAGAGAAGGAATTAAAAATAAAGCACTCCATCCCATTAAGGCATAAGATACAACATTTAGTATTTTAAATCTTCTAGGAAATACTGAATAAAGTATAGTTCCTTCTATTGCCATCAGCCAAACAAACCCAAATACAATCCAAGTCACTTTACCTGAGTTTCTAAGTATTGTAAATGTAAGTGGAGTAAAAGTTCCAGCTATTAAAAAATATATTGAGCAATGGTCAAATATCTGCAAAACTTTTTTTGCTTTTTCATTTGAAATTGCATGATATAGTGTCGACATTGTATATAGTATTATTAATGTTGCACCGTATATTGTAACACCTACAACATCTATAGCTGTTCCATTATGCTTTACTGTGAATACTATTAATAATACTAATGCTGTAATTGCAAGAAGCGAACCTATACCGTGTACAATAGAACTGAAAATTTCTTCGCCTAAAGTATATCTTTTTATTTTATCTTTTAATGTTGTTTTAGATGTAAAAGAATTATTAATATTTGCTTTTTTTGCTTCAATTTTTTGTATTATTATATCACTCATTTTTTTCCTTTCTTTTATATTATTGTACCTCCTCCAATTACAACATTATCGTTATAAAATACTATTGCTTGACCAGGTGTAATTGCTCTTTGAGGTTCTTTAAATAAAACTTTAACGTCACCATTTTCTAGTGGATATATAGTTGCTTCAGATTTTTTGGCAGAGTACCTTATTTTTGCAGATACTATCATAGGTTTTTCTAATTTTTCAAAAGGCATAAAATTACATTTTGAACATATTAAAGAATTAGAAAATAAGGTATCATTTTTACTTAAAATCACATTATTGTTTTTAACATCTAATTTTGTTACATAAAGGGGTTCTTTTAAGGATAAACCTAGTCCTCTTCTTTGACCTATAGTATAGTGAATAATTCCTTTATGTTTACCTAAAATATTTCCATCAGTATCAATAAAATTGCCGGGCTTTGATTTATAGTTATAATTATCTTGTATGAACTTTGCATAGTTATTATCTTCTACAAAACATATTTCCTGGCTATCTGATTTACTAGCATTTTCAAGTCCATTTTCTTTTGCAATAGTGCGTATTTCTTCCTTTGTGTAATCTCCAAGAGGCATTAAAATATGTTTTAACTGTTTTTGTGTTAAGTTATATAATACATAAGTTTGATCTTTACTAGCAGAAGCTGATTCTACAATATAGTATCTGCCATTTTCCTTGTTATATTCAATTTTTGCATAATGACCTGTAGCAATATAGTCAGCATTAAATTTGTTTAACGCTTGATTTAGTAGTTCCTCAAACTTAACATATCTATTACAAGCTATACAAGGATTAGGAGTATGGCCATCCATATATTCTTTTGCGAAATAATCTATTACGTTTTTTTTAAATGTATTTTTAAAATCCAAAGTATAGAACGGTATATCTAATTTTTCACAAACCTTTTTTGCATCTTCTATTGACGTAGCATTTGAACATGGTTTGTTAGAAGATGAATTTGGGAGTAAATCTAAATTTACTCCAATAACATCATATCCTTGTTTTTTTAAAAGTAGAGCAGCTACAGAGCTGTCAACGCCACCACTCATTCCAACTATTACTTTTTTCATTTTACTCATCCTTCATTAATTTATATATTGTACACTAAAATAAGTATTAAAGCAATATTTAAAAATAACAGATATATAAAAATAAATGTAAATAGTATATATATTAGCAAAAGCTATTGCACAAAATATATATTTAATAGTATAATCTTTGTAGATATATTAATATCAAGGGGTGAATATATGAAGCTAGAAGATCTTACACTAGAAGAGAAAATCGGACAAATGTTTATGGTTGGAATGCCAGGAACAGAGATCGATGATATAACAAGAGAACTTATAACAAAATATAAAATTGGTGGAATTATACTATATAGAAAAAATATTCTTAGCTTAGATCATTTTGTAAGTCTATTAAATAGATTAAGGGAATTAAATAAAAACAACAAGGTGCCATTAATGATAGGTATTGACCAAGAAGGTGGAAGAGTAAATAGAATGCCTATGCAAATAAATAATTTAGCAAATGCTAAACTGATTGCAAATGTAGGCGGACCAGATTTATGCTATAAATCAGGAAAGGTATTAGGTGAAATGTTAGCAGAATTTAATATAAATATTAATTTTGCACCAGTATTGGACATAGGAGGATTTAGAGATAATCACCCATTAGGTAATAGATGTCTTGGAGAAAAACCAGAAGATGTATCCAAAAACGGAATAGCTCTTATGAATGGTATAAAATATAACAATGTTATATCAACAATAAAACATTTTCCAGGTCACGGAGCAAGTAGAATAGACTCACATATATTTATGCCTACAGTATATAAAAGCGTAAAAAGATTAAAAAATGAGGATATGCTTCCATTTATTAATGCGATAAAATCAGGGGCAGACAGCATAATGATAGGACATCTCTTAATAGCAGACGTTAACTCAATATATCCAGCTTCTTTATCAGAAAGAGTAATTACTAAAATACTTAGAAAAGATATTGGATATAACGGACTTGTTATAACAGATGATTTATCTATGAAGGGAATAACACTTTTGTTTGGAATAACACATGCTACAATGAAGGCCATATCAGCAGGCGCAGATATAGTTATGATAAATAAAGAACATAAAAGTAAAATTAGAATAATAAATAATTTAAATAAAGTAGGAAAAAGAAGTAATACGGTTTTAAATAGAATAAATGAAAGTGTAAGTAGAATTTTAAGCATGAAAGAAAAATATAATATTCAGGATAACGTTATAACAGAATATAACATAGATAAAATAAATGAGAGCATTAAAGAAATTAATAATATAGCAAGAGAAGTTAAAGAAAACTAAGAGGTACATTTATTAGTAAAAATATAATATTTACGGGCTCTATGATAATATCTGAGAATATTTCAAACAATTAGAATAATAAAAAATATAAACATAAAAACTAAATATTCTAGACAAGCGAAGTATGTTACATATCTATTATTTACTTTTTATTGTATTAAAGAATTTTTTAATTATTTTACATTTCTTAAATATGTGTATATATTAAATATAGTAAATAAAGAAAGGCTGTATAATTTAAGTTAGGTATTTATATAATCACCAACCTAAATTATACAGCCTGTTTTTTTAGTTATAAAAAACAATAATAATAAGATACAAAATAAAAATATAATAAATAGAAACTAAGCTATAATATATGCATAATACTACATATAATTAATATAATTAATTATATACAAGGAGGGATAATTAATGAATCCATTTGAGCAAAAAGTAACACCACTTGAAAAAACGTTTGAAGATTTTGAATGTTTATACCCTAAATCATATAACAAATATGATGTAAATCCTTATACAAAAACAAGGGTAATACTAATGAATGGAACAGAAGTAGAGGCGGTTTTCTTCTCACATCAATTTTCTAGAAATTGTGATGATAACGACTTAAGGAGACAACTAGCATTAATTAGAAGAGTTGAACAGCAACAACAGAAAAAAATTATTAATTTGAAACCTATTAATGAAAATATATTAGAAAGTACAATAGGTTATGAACAACTTGCAGTAGATTTGACTGCTAGACTTGCAAAAAATGAACCTAATGAAAATGTGAAAGCAGCTTTAGATTTTGCTCTTTTAGAAGATTTTGATCATTTATATAGATATTCAAATTTACTTGAAATGGATTATGGTGTTCATGCGGAAAACCTAGTTGGTAGATATACAGAAATAATGCCTGCTAGACCTACAATTGCACATCATAGACACCCGTATGATTCAATAAAAAAATATATAAATAAAGAGGATGAATTAATAACTAAATTAAATGTTAATATAATAACGGCAGCAGAACAACAAACTATGAATTACTATATGAATGTAGGAAGTTATTATAGTTCAGATTTAGGGCGCAAATTATATCAAGAAATAGGTATGGTAGAGGAAGATCACGTTTCACAATACGGAAGTCTAATTAACCCAAACCAAACATGGCTTGAAAATTTATTAATGCATCAATATACCGAATGTTATTTATATTATTCTTGCTATGAAGAAGAAACAGATCCATATATTAAAAGAGTTTGGGAATGCTTCTTTGAAAAAGAAGTAGCGCAACTTCAGAAAGCAGCAGAACTTTTAGAAAAATATGAATGTAAAAACTGGCAAGAAATAATTGGTGAAAATGGAGAATTTCCAGAATTACTATCATTGGGACCAAACATAGAGTACGTAAGAAAAATACTAGAATGTACAGTTAACAACACAGCGGTAAGAGAAGAGTATGAAAATGTAAATAATCTTCCTCTTGACTTTGACTTTTTCAAATATCAAAATGCCGTTATAAAAGATGTATGTGATGTTCCAAGTCATAAAACTATAAATAGATATGTTAATAGATATGGAATCGATTATAGGTTTGAAGTGGCACCAAATCCGATACCAGAACTTCAGAATAGAAGATGTGATAATGTGTGTGTAGGAAGGCAACCACTTTGTAAAGAAAAAATGCATAATATAGAAAATTATTAATATAATAAAAAACAAGATATTTTTCTTTAATATTAGAGAAAAATATCTTGTTTAATAAAGAAAGCAAAAAACTAAAATATATTAACTAACACAACGATATATAGTTGCTAGATATAGTGTAATATATATATAGAGTTTTTTGCTAACATAAGTAAAATATATATTGAAAAGAGTGTTTATGAAAATGGGTGTTTTGTATTGTAAATACAAATATATTATAGTAGAATAGATAGAAGAAAAATGTTGAAGTTTGACATGAATGATTAAAAATAACATAAACATTTGTCGAAAGGAATAAAGAGTATATAAAATGATAGTAAATGTAATAGGAGCAGGACTTGCGGGCTGTGAATGCGCATATATTCTTGCCAAAAATAATATAAAAGTAAAGTTATATGAAATGAAACCAAATAAGAAAAGTCCTGCACATGTAAGTAATGATTTTGCAGAACTAGTTTGCAGTAATTCATTAAAATCAAACCAAATTACAAATGCTTGTGGACTTTTAAAAGAAGAGATGAGAAGGTTAAATAGTTTAATAATAGAAGCAGCAGATAAGAATAGAGTTGAAGCAGGACAAGCTCTTGCAGTAAATAGAGAACAATTTTCTAAATATATAACAAATAGAATAAATGAAAATCTTAATATCCAAATTATAAATGAAGAAATTACTAATTTAGATAAATTTGATAAGGATGATATTATAGTTATTGCAACAGGGCCTCTTACAAGCGACAGGTTATCTGAATCAATTATGAGATTAATAGGAGAAGAAAGATTGTATTTTTACGATGCAGCAGCTCCAATTGTTACTAAAGAAAGTTTAGACTTAAATAAAGTATATAAAATGGACAGATACGGAACATTTGGTGAAGGTTCATATTTAAATGCAAGTATGAATAAGGACGAATACAATATATTTTATAATCTTTTAGTAAATGCAGAGTCTGCAAATAGGCATGAATTTGATAAATTAGACTTTTTTGAGGGATGCATGCCTATTGAAGAAATGGCAAAAAGAGGGGAGAAAACACTTTTATTTGGTCCATTAAAGCCTGTTGGATTAAATAAAGATGAATCAGATAAGCCATATGCTGTTTTGCAATTAAGAGCAGAAGATAAAGAAGAAACAATGTATAACTTAGTTGGATTTCAAACTAGTTTAAAATTTAAAGAACAGGAAAAGGTATTCAAAAGTATACCTGGACTTGAGAATGCTGAATTTGTAAGATATGGTGTAATGCATAGAAATACATATATAAACTCACCAAAAGTATTAGATGAAAAGTTTAATATGAGAGATAATAATAACATATATTTTGCAGGACAAATATCAGGAGTTGAAGGATATGTTGAATCAGCAGCATCTGGACTTATGGTAGCTTATAATATTTTAGCTAGATTAACAAACCAAAATATTGAGTTTAAAGAAACTACAATGCTTGGAAGTTTAGCTAAATATATAAGTAGTGAAAATAAAGATTATCAGCCTATGAATGCAAATTTTGGAATAATTTTTCCTTTAGATAAAAAAATAAAAGATAAAAAGTTAAAGTATAAAGAGTATGCGAAAAGATCGCTAGATGAGATAGAGGTGCTTATAAATGAGTTTAAATGTACTTGATAGAAAGATACAAAACAAAGATATATCAGGAGTCTATTTGTTTTACGGTGAAGAAGAATATGATATATCAAGATATATAGAAAAGATAAAAAAATGTTTTGATAAATTAGAGATAGGGGTTAATTTTTATATATTAGATAAATCTAACATAGATATGTTGTATGATTTGTGTGATTTGGTATCATTTTTGGGATCAAAAAAATTAATAATAGTAAAAGACACAGGCCTTAAATTTAATGTAAATTTACTTGATAATATTAATGAAGATACTACTATTATAATTGATGAAAAGAATATTGATAAAAGAACAAGTGAATGGAAGTATTTAAGTAAAAAAGCAACTTGTGTTGAATTTAGCAAACTGAACGAGAAAGAAGCTGCTTCATACGTAATAAAAACGCTTGGAGCATATGGTATAAAGGTAAGTCAAACTGTTGCGGATTATATGATAGAAAGTTCTACATCTGATAAACTTTTGCTAATAAATGAATTTAAAAAGATAACATCATATTTAAATAAAGGAGATGAACTTACAAAAGAAGTTATTGATTATATATGTGTAAAAACATTGAATGCTAAAGTATTTGATATGCTTGATCTAGCAATAAATAAAAAGCATAATGAAGCTGTGTATAAATTAAAAGAGCTTATAGAGCAAAAAGAATCAGCTATAGGAATAAGTATAATGTTATTTAAACAGATTAAACAAATGTATATGATAAAGTTATTGGAATTAGATGGGCAGATATCAAATATCGCAGAAACATTAGGAATACATCCATTTGTATACAGGAAACTTAGTTACTCTATAAAAAATTATACAATAGATGAATTAAGGCAGATTCTTTTAGAATTTGGAGAATACGATGAAAGAGTAAAAATTGGCGAAATGGATATGGAAAAAGGACTTATACGATTAGTAGCTTCTATGTAGTAATAAAGAATAATTTAAGTAACGATTACTCATAATAAGTCTGAGGTGACGTATAATATATGAATAAAAGTTATTTGAATTTTAGAACTGATATGGCAGATGAAAGAGTCGATACATATAAAAGAGTCCATAATTTAAGTGAAATAGATGGTATAAAAGTAGACAGTAAGATAAATGGCAAAATAAATACTACAATTGTAGATGTTTTAAATGAGAATGGAAAACAAGCAGTAGGAAAAGAGATAGGCAAATATGTAACTATTGAAATTCAAGATGTAGAATACTTAGAAGAATCAGAAAAGGAAACATTAATAAATGAACTCGGTAATAATTTAGAAATCTTAGTAGATAGTGTATTAAATAATCAGGAAAATAAATCTATATTAATAGTAGGCCTTGGGAATGAAACTGTTACTCCAGACGCGTTAGGTCCTAAAGTAGTATCATATGTTGATATAACAAGACATTTATTAAAATATGCAAAAGAATATGTAGAGCCTGGAACTAAAGAGATAAGTGGAATATCTCCTGGAGTTCTTGGTACAACAGGAATAGAAACATCTGAAATAATTACATCAATTATAAATAAAATATCTCCAAATTTAGTTATCGCTATAGATAGTTTAGCGTCTATGAGTGTATCAAGAGTTGGAAAAACAATACAACTTTCTAATACAGGGATAACACCTGGAGCAGGAGTAAATAATAAAAGAGAAGCACTAGATAAAAATAGTTTGGGAATTCCAGTAATAGCGGTTGGAGTACCTACAGTTGTAGATATGGCTACTATAACTAATGAAGCGATTGATAAACTTACTGATAATATAAAAAGTGAGGCTACAACATATATGAATCACGGAATAGATTCTGATAAAGTAAAAGAAATAATAGAATTGTTTGAAAATGATAATAGATATACTATGATAGCAAATGTATTAAATACTGAAAATTATATAGTAACTCCAAAGGAAATTGATAGTATAATTGCTAAAATATCTGAAATAATTGCAAGTGGAATAAATACGGCTCTTAGACCTGCTTAAAAAATCACTCTAAATTATATAGAGTGATTTTTTTCGTCGTTATTATGTGTTATTTAATAAAATATATAGTGTCTGGTAAATCATATGTTGAAAAGTTTTTTCTAAAAAATGGGAAATCCATATTTTCTAAATAATAGAAGGGATGTTCACTAATTAAACGTAACATGATGGTTCCACCAGGATAACTATCATCAGAAGTCCAACTAAGTCTATGAATTCCTTTATAATAGGATATAGTATTTGTATTTCTTTTAAGCGAGTTATAACTTACATCTGTTAAAAACACCATAGAATTTTTAAAAACATCAGGATTGCGTATGATAATATCAACTGGACAATCAAAAGGAGGTGTTTCTATTAAGTGAATTTGTATATCTTTTTCATCGAATTCTTCTTCAAGATATAGAAATAAAATACTTGTAGGAAAGGCTTTACTAACTCTATAATTTATCTTGCTTGAAACTATACTTTCTATTAACAGCCAATCACAAGACAGTTTCGTTATAGATAGGCAAGTCCGGTTATTATTATCTTCATATTGCATTAAAGTGTTTGAATTGTATAAAAAGAACGCAGTACAAATATTATCCATATTTTCCTTTAAATGTAAATAACATTTCCTACTAAGAAATATCATTGTATGTTTTTTTACGTTAATTTCTTTCAAAAGGATAGATATGAATGGTAAATCCTTTTTTACCGAGTGGAAAGTAACTGGAATAGAATATATCATATAAAAACCTCCTCATTAATTAATATTAGATGCTTAATATAATTTAAATTGATTATACCACTAAAATAGCGTAATTGCAATATAATTAAAAATATATAATTTGACTAATTCTAATATTGAAAATCAACAAAAAATATTATAAAATATATTAAAATTTAAAAGAGGGAAATTTTAATAATATATAATCATTGGATAACTATATATGTTGTAAATATTAGTATCAAGTTTAAGTAATGAAACTAAAGTTGTTTTTATGATAATTTATTTAAAACCTCAATTAAATATATTAAGGAAGTATGGACGTATATATTATAAATAGGTTTATTCAACAATGATTTTTTCTAGAAATATAAATAAAGAATAGGAGGATTTAAAATGAAAAAGAAGATATGTGCTATATTATTAGTATTAGTTTGTTTTTTTAGTTTTACTAATGTAAAGGCAGCAAGTGAATCTAATTTTATAGATTTACAAGCATATGCTGATATCTATAGATTAAGCGAAGATAGTGATGTATCATTACCATTTGTTAAGTTTTTTAATGAAAAAGCAACTTTTGATAAAAAGCTTGATAAGTCAGGTTTGTCTATAGCTTCAAAAACAATAGATATAGAAGAAAACATTAAAGGAGTACATACAATAGTATCAGGAGACACTGTAAATATCAAAGGAAGTATGGAATATGGTTTTATTATTTCGTCTAATGTAGTAATATCAGGAACTATAGAAAAAGATGTTGTTATTTTAGCAGAAAGCATTTTCATTACTGATACAGCTAATATTGGTGGTGATATAATAGCAATGGCAAATACAATTGAGTTGAAAGGAAATGTTGCTGGAAATTTCATTGGAAATTCAGATAACTTTTTAATGGAAGGTAAAGTTCAAAAAGATTTTAGAGTTTTAAGTAATAGTATGACATTTGGAGAGACAACTATAAATGGAAATATATATATAGAAACAAATTCAGAGTTAAACATTTCTGATAAATATCCAAATGCTGTAGTGAATAAAATACAAACAAGAATAATGACAGAAGCAGAGAAAAAAGATCAAATAATAAATACAATATTAAAAAGCATAACAGCTATAATACTATTTACATTACTTAATATGCTAATAAGAAAGATAAATCCAAACTTATTTGTTAATTTAGCAAATAAATTCAAAAATCATTCATCATATGGTGTTATTGCTGGAGTGTTAGGACTTACAACTATACCATTTGTAATATTTATATTAATATTATTATCTATGTTTGGTGCAGGAGTAGTTACAACACCATTACTAGTCGTATATATAGCACTTATTGTAGTAATTATATCACTTGCAAAGTTTATAACAGGTTCTGTAATTTATGAACTAGCAAAAGACAAATTAAAAGTAAATAATAAATTAAAAGAGCTAGGAATATTACTTGCAATATATACAGTATTATATATACTTTGTTATATGCCATATATATCTTGGTTTATGACAATGGCAACAATATTATTCTCATCAGGAATAATTATTACAGGTTTTACAAGAAAGAATAAAGAATAAGTTAAAAAGATTGTTTGCAACTCGAATTTAAACTTTTTATTAAAGTTATTAAGGGAAATTTGAAAAAATAGAAAAAACATGTTGACAAAGCATGTTTTTTCTATTATAATCCTAAATTTGACAGTTGTAAAAGGACAAAAGACTGATAACCTTTGATATATAAGGCTTTCAGTCTTTAATAGATTAATAAAAAATGCGTACCATAGATTAATTTTTTAAGTTTTTTAAAATTTTTTT
>CALXJE010000003.1 GCA_944388545.1 uncultured Clostridia bacterium | reverse complement strand
TAAAAAGTGTTACAGAGTTATTCACAAAAACATAACTCTGTAACACAAATATATTATATTTTGTTAATATTTTCCATATTTAAGTACCATTATTCAATTTTTGTAATAATTGATGTTTTTTCCCTGAGAAAAAAGAGATATCAATTAAGATATCCCTTTATAATGATTTCAATTTTTACTTGTTTCCTCAAAACTACATTCTACCATGTTAGGTTTAATAAATAAACCATTTGAATAACCTTCTGCAAACTCTTTCATTCTTTTTATTACAAAGAGTTGCTCTTTTCTTTCAAAAGATCTAAGAACAATTACCTTCTTAAATAATCTATAATTCTTTTTTGTTCCTTTTATCATTAAAACACGATTAAGTCTTGCTCTATACAGGCAATATACAAAATTCTCTTCTGTAATAATTTTTAAATCATTCACTAAAAATTCTTTTATTTTATATGTGGTTTCTAAATCATTTTTTACTACACATTCAAGAATATATCCTAATATGTAGTGCCGAATTGTTGCCTCCCTATCTTTTTGTTTTTCTAAGTTTTTGTTAGTTATAGTACTGTTCATGAAGTTACCTTCCTCCTTAAGCTAAATTATTAGTCAAATTTTTTAATATCTATACATATAATTATATTATATAAATATATAATTATGAATAAAAAAGCCATCAATAATATTAAATAATTGATGGCTCACATATTATACTACCTCCTTAGATAGATTGGACTTTTTTACTAAAAAGTTTTACTACTTTTATTGCAACTGCTTTTAATTTGCAATCATACATATTGCACCAAACAACATTAATTCCCATTATAATAGCAGGAAAAACATCATCCCAAAAATTATCCCCTATTATTACAATTTCAGAATTTTTTAAATTATGCTTTTTCATAAATCGTTTATACATAAGCTTTTTTGCTCCTCTTTTCTTGCTGATTGTTATTGTTTTTACATATCTAACTTCATAACAATCCGTAATATTTCTATTTTGATCATTTTTAGTAATAAGATAGATATCTTTTTTACTTTTGTAAATACTTTCTAACATACTATCTACATTATTAAAGAAAACATGTTCTTTATTGTATTCTTTAAAATACTCTTTTCTGAATTTTGCATAATTTTTACAAAGTAATACAGAATAGATAAAAAGAAGTATATTTTGCATAATTTTATTAGTAGGTAACAATCCTGTTTTTACAAAATACATATTAAGTCTATTTAAAATAAGAACAAACCTTCCTCTAAGTTTTAAATTTATATTATTCATGTTTTTCATTGCAACTATAAGCGCATCCGTACTTTCCTTTACTAAGTCTTTTATTGTTCCATCTACGTCTATTGCAGCTACAGATATTTGTTTATCGTCCCAAAATAGCATTTTTTATCCTCCTCAAAAGTTTTTTTAGAGTAAAAACAAAATATTAAATAAATTTTATCATATTTTACATAAGTTTGCAAATAGCTGTAAAAAATAAAGTGCTAACTATTGTTAACACTCTATTTTTGTTTCTAATCAAATAAAAACATATATTGGCTATCTTCAAGCTCATCCGGTATGCAATAGTTTTTATCAAAATTTAAGGTTTCCTGCAAGTTTTCTTTTTCTTCTTTTAGTAATTGTTCTTGTAAACAAGCATCTTCATATTCTATAATTTTAGCAATCTTCTTGCTAATTTTAAAATAATCTTCTTGTTTTAAACAAATTCCACCATAAAACTTAGAATAATTTGTTGGTAACTTTCTTTTTAACTGACTTTGAACGTATGCAACGCTATCCGTACATTTATAGTCCCGTACAAGTTTTTTAAATTCTTGAAGGTCTACGTATCGATTTTTGAGGAACCGTTCAACCTCTGGAATATAAATATATTGTTCTAGTTCTTCCTGAGTTTTCCGGTATTGTACTTCCAATATATGAATTAAACTACCCAAATTTATATATTTATACATGAAAAATACTCCTTTCAAAATAATTATTTTTTAACGAGTTAATTAATACACTTATATTATACTACAATTTTTAATTTATGTAAACATATAAATTAAATTTAAATAAAATTTGCAATTAGTATTGTATTTTTAATGATACATATGTTATACTATATAGGAATTTATAAAGGGGTATGATGCAATGGTAGCATGCCGGTCTCCAAAACCGTTCATGGGAGTTCGAATCTCTCTACCCCTGCCACATAAAAAAGCACTAAAGTTTAGTGCTTTTTATTTATATCCTTGCTACTATTACAATTATTTGACATTTAGTTTACATTTAACTATTATATTGAATTATTTTTTTCTTTTATATATAATGTTTCTATATAAAATTGATTATAAGGAGAATATGTACAATTGAATTCATATAAAAACTTAAAAAATGTTAAAATGTTCCCTATATATAAATTGTTTGCATATGATTTATTATTTTATTATGCAATACAAATGCTTTTTCTACATAATGTAAAAGGAATATCTATTTCAAATATAGTGCTACTAAGTTCGTTATATTCTGCTTTTCAAATGATATTTCAAATACCAGTTTCATTTGTTGTTGATAAAATTGGATACAAAAAATGTATAGTTTCTGGTAATGTATTTTGTACTACTGGAGTAATTACATATATGTTAGCTAATTCTTTTGGAACTGTTATGCTTGGTGACTTTCAAATAGCACTAGGATTTGCACTAAAAAGCGTATCAGAATCTCCTTTTCTTTATGCTACTATGAAAAAAGAAAATATTGAAAACAATTCTGCAAAAGTTGAAGCTAAAGGTTCAGCTTATTACTTTTATACAGAAGCTTTTGCCTCTATAATATCAGGTTATTTGTATTTACTAAATCCATATATTCCTGTAATATTATGCGCTATTTCTATGACTATTTCTACCATATTATCACTTAAATTTGATGATAGCATGGTAAATAAAAACAAAAATGAACAATTAAGTAAATCTGATTATTTATCAGATATGAAGCGTGGATTTAAGTTCATATTTAAAAGTGAACGAATGAAAGCATTACTATTATTCTCTTGTGTATTTGCAGGAATCGTGGCAGTAGCTAATAATTTCTCTAAAGCCTTCATGACAGATATAAATATATCATCTATTACTTTTGGAATAATTACATCTGCTCTTAGTATACTATCTGCAATTGGTTCTTCTTATCAAGATAGATTTGAAAGTAAAAGAAAGAAAAAAACTTTATCATATATATCTATAATATATACTGGTGTATTTTTATTTGTAGGTATTCCTCATTTAATAGGATTTAACACAAAAATATTATTGTCTATAGGCTTTTTAGTTTTTGCGTTACAAAATTTCTTTAAAGGAAGTTATCGAGTTATAATGAAAAAATACTTAAATAATTTTTCAACTAGTTCTATAAGGCCAAAAATAATGTCTGTATACTATTTATCAGAAATGTTTGGAACAACGCTTTTATTATTTGTAGCCAGCAATCTTTTAGAAATAACAAGTGTTGGTATTGCTTATATCATTTTAGGAGTTGTTTTCTTAATGATAATACTAATTATTTTAGACTATATGCGTAGTAGACTTGGTCTTAAACCAGAACAATATAAAGAAAAAGATATAAATTATAAAATGCAAAAATAAAAGTGTATTTTATCTAGTAAAATTTCTTAAAAAAAATAAGGGGAATTAATAAACTCCCCTTATTTTAATATTATTTCATTTTATTTTTAAATATTTATTTTTTGTAGCTATTCCACCCCGTATATGACGTTCACTTTTGTTTTTATCAAGAACCTTCCTTACCTCCTTATACAAGCTCCCCTTAATTTTAGGAAGTTTCTCTTCAATAACAAAATGTACATATGATTTACTCCTTCTAAATTTTTCAGCTGTCTTACGTATTGTAGCATGAGTTGTTACTATATATTCAGCTATTGCTACAATTTCTTCTTCCCGTTCTTTTTTGTTTTTACTACAAGCTAATTTGTTCATAATACACTCTCCTTAATTTAATTATAAAGTAAAAAATATATATTAGATTTTACAATTATATCACATTTAACGATTTATGTAAAATATTTCTTGTAATATATTTGAAATAAGTGATAAATTAATTTTTAAAATACTTTATTTAGACAGTTTTTAACCTTGTTTTTAAATATATTTTGTGATATACTCTTTAAACTAATTGGAGGTAATATAACATGTTATGTTCTGTTTGTAAAAAAAATATGGCTGTCATATTTGTAAATAAATTTGATAAAGATGGAAAAAATCCTACTCTAAGCGAAGGTCTTTGTATAGATTGTGCAAAAAAAAGAGGTATAGATCCTATCAAATCAGTTATAGATTCTGTAGATAACCTTAGTCCCGAACAAATGGAAAACCTTACAAAGCAATTTGAGGGATTACTTGGTAAATTCGACACTGATGCTTTTGGAAATATGTTTGAACAATTTGATGCTTCGGGATTTAATGCTTTAAATAATTTTGATGATATGTCTTCTACTTCTGAAGACTTTAAAGAAGAACAAGGACAAAAAACTAAAACTAAAAAGAAAGAAAAAAAAGAAAATAAAAAAACTAAATATTTAGATTTATATGGTACTAACTTGACACTACTTGCTAAAGAAGGAAAATTAGATAATGTAGTTGGTAGAGATAAAGAACTTGAAAGATTAATACAAATACTTAACAGGCGTTCAAAAAATAATGCTGCTTTAATAGGTGAACCAGGTGTTGGTAAAACTGCTGTTATGAATGGCCTTGCTATAAAAATAGCTAAAAAACAAGTTCCTCAGAGACTTCAGAGTAAACAAGTTTATCTTCTAGATATGGCTGCTGTTGTAGCAGGAACGCAATTTAGAGGTCAATTTGAGGCTAGAATGAAAGGAATAATAGATGAATGCAAATCTTTTTCTAACATAATTTTAGCTATTGATGAACTCCATAGTATAATGGGAGGTATTGATCATGACAATTCCATGAACGCTGCAAATATGTTAAAACCTGCTTTAGCTACTGGTGACATACAAATTATAGGAGCAACTACGTTAAAAGAGTACAGAAAAACTATAGAAAAAGATGCTGCTTTAGAAAGAAGATTTCAACCTATTATATTAGAAGAACCTAATTTTAATGATACTTTAGAAATACTAAAAGGTGTTAGACCATACTATGAAAATCATCATAAAGTAATAATTCCAGATGATGCATTAGTTCAAAGTATAAATCTTTCTAAAAAATATATACACGATAGATTTTTGCCAGATAAAGCTATTGACTTAATTGACGAGGCTTGTTCTCGTGTGTTCTTAGACAATACTACTCTAAACAAAATTGAAGCTATTGAAAAACAACTAGAAGAAATTTCTAGTCAGATTGAAGATGCTGAATTCGAACTTGCTAATATAAATAGTGAGGATAATCCAGAAACATATGAGAAAGCTGCTAATTTAAAAACAATGCAGTGTAATCTTGAAGCATCGTTAAGTGATTTAAACAAAAAATCAAAAAAACCTGTTCTCTCTTTTGATAATTTAGCTAGAGTTGTTGAACTTTGGACAAACATTCCAGCATCTAGATTATCTCAAAAAGAGACAGAAAAACTTCTTAATTTAGAAACCAATTTAAACAAAAAGATAATCGGTCAAGAAAATGCCGTTCATAATCTTTATACATCTATATTAAGAAAAAGAGCCAACATAAAAAATAGTGAAAATCCACCTTCTTTTATATTCGTTGGTCCTACTGGAGTTGGTAAAACTGCTTTAGTAAAAGCTTTGGCCTATGAATTATTTGACAGAGAGGATGCTATAATAAGACTTGATATGTCTGAATATATGGAATCACATAGTGTGTCTAAGCTTATAGGTTCACCTCCTGGATATGTTGGATATGATGAAGCTGGATATCTTACTGAAAAAGTTAGAAGAAATCCATATAGTATAGTTCTTTTTGATGAAATAGAAAAAGCACATCCAAGTATATTTAATATGCTTCTTCAAGTATTAGATGATGGTAGACTTACAGATTCTCAAGGAAAAACAGTTTCTTTTAAACATACTATAATTATTCTTACATCTAACTTAGGAACTAACTTTAAAAATGAAGGTTATGGATTTGCAAATAATAATATTGAAGAAGATATGCTTAAAACAAAAGTCAACCATGCTTTAAAAGAATACTTTAGTCCCGAATTTTTAAACAGAATTGATGATATCGTAATCTTTAATAAGTTATCTAGAGAACATTCCTTAAATATAACTAAACTTTTACTTAATGAGTTTACTAATGAATTATTAAAGAAAAATCTATATATCTCTTATACTGAAAATGTAGCAAAATACATTTTAGATAAAGGCTTTAATGATAAATTTGGTGCAAGGCCACTTAAAAGAACTATTACAAAAAATATTGAAGATTTAATTTCACTAAAATATATCAAAAGCGAATTAAAAGAAAATACTAAATATATTTTAGATGTAAAAAACAACAATATTATTTTAAATGAAGATAAATAAAATGCAAAAAAAAGATTGAGAGTTTTAACCCTCAATCCTTTTTTTTACATCTGTTATATAAACAGAATTGGCTGTTTCGATCTTATACACATTTCCGTATACTTTATCAATACTTTCAACATATGAAGTTGTTACTAATTCAGAAGGTCCTCCATCATGCAATCTTATAAGTCTCATTGGTTTTCCTAAAAACATTTCAATGTTATTATAGGTTATAGCCTTAGCAAACCATACTTTTTTCATGTTTTCATCATCATTGTCTTTATCAAACCATACTGAGTTAAATTTTCCATTAACCCCATGTAATGTTAAATTAGTCTGATATGGTTTAATTTCTTCTGCTACTACTTTATACCGCTTCCCTTTTACAAGATCTTCTGGGGCATCACATCCGTAATATGCCTCTTTGCCACCATTATAAATAACAAAACTACCTACCATACTCATTTGAAAAACCTCCATAATATAATAATTATATATTATATATAAAAAATATATATGTATATTATATCATACTATACAAATTATGTCAACTTGAACGTTTGAATAAAAAGGATGCACATATTTATGTACATCCTCTTTAACCTAAATAATTGAAGATACTGAATAAGCATTCTTTTCTGTATACGCTATATATACTCCTGGAATTTTTGAATTTTCAACAACCTTTACTTCACCTGTCATGAACTCATTCATATCATTTTTATGCTTTATTAATCTCATATAGCTACCTACTTTAGGAATTTCTCCACTAGCCAAATAGAAAAAACCTTTATTTTTTAATTCATGAAATAAAGAACTTTCGTATTCACCTTCTATTTCTTCAAGTATAAAAAATAGTTTTCCATTATCTTTTGCTAATATCCGCTTAACTTTGTAAACTTCTCCAAATTTTAAACAACAATCTTTTAGTCCTCCTATGTAGCTTGCTTTAAAAATACTCATTTTTTAGTCCCCTTTCTAATTATGTAATAGGTATATTTTAAATAGATATATATTATATCACATTTTAAATTTTATGACAACTAAATTACAAAATTTGCCTTTTTTTGCTACATTCTATAATTTCCTAGATGAGAATTTTCATTTCCTATATATCTATAACTATGACATGCCGTATCCTTATCTGCATCTCCACTTTCTTCAGCTTTAATTCTTGCAACTCTAATTTCTTTTAATAAGCATGTACTATCTTCTACACAATTGTGAGCGCAAGAAGATACATTACAATTAATCTTTATATTTCCATCATATTCATTATCTTTTCTTCTTCTCATTATTATACATCCTTTCCTAATATGTTGTATAATTATATTATTTCCTTTATTTTTTTAATTATTCAAATCAATTAAATATAATATAAGTTGAATTATTAAAGCTTTTATACTATAATATTTAATATATTTAAGGAGGGTTATTATGTTAGATATAAAATTTATTAGGGAAAATGCAGATATTGTTAAAAAAGCTGCAAAAGACAAGTTATTTAATGTTGATATTGATAGACTATTACAGATTGATGCTGAATTAAAAAAATTAAATCAAAAGCTTGATGAGTTAAAAGAAGAAAGGAACAAACTATCTAGTTTAATACCATCCTTATCTCAAGAAGAAAAACAGGAGAAAATAAATCACGTTAAAAATTTAAAAGAGGATATCACTAAAATAGAAAACGAGATTTTTCCTCTAAAGGAAGAATTTGATAATATTATGCTTACAGTTCCAAATCCTACTCTACCTGAAGTTCCAGTAGGAAAAGATGAAAATGATAATGTAGAACTTAGAAAATGGGGTACTATTCGTGAATTTGATTTTAAACCACGTGACCATGTTCAACTAGGTCAAATGCTTGACTTAATGGATTTTTCTCATGCTTCTAAAATAGCTGGTGCACGTACATACTACTTAAAAAATGATGCTGTTTTACTTGAAATGGCAATATGTAGATTTGTACTTGATAAATTAGTATCAAAAGGTTTCTGTCCTATGACAGTACCTGTTATGGTAAAAGACGTTGCAATGAAAGGAACAGGATATTTTCCTCTAGGAAAAGAACAAGCTTATGCAATAACAGAAGATGATTTATACTTAGTTGGTACTTCTGAAGTTTCTTTAGTATCTTATCATAATTCAGAAACATTAAACAAAAAAGACTTGCCTATTCTATATGCTGGATATTCTAACTGTTTTAGAAGAGAAGCAGGTACATATGGAAAAGATACAAGAGGATTATATAGAGTTCATCAATTTACCAAAATAGAACAGGTTGCAATCTGCACTGCAGATAGTGATGAACAATACAAAATACATGACTTCTTATTAAACAATTCTGAAGAAATACTTCAAGATTTAAAAATACCATATAGAGTTGTTCAGGTATGTACAGGAGATATTGGTATTGGTCAAATAAGGAAACATGACATTGAAGCTTGGATGCCTTCTAGAAATAGTTATTCTGAAACTCATTCTTGTTCTTCATTTAATGATTTTCAAGCAAGAAGAAGTAATATAAAATACAGAGATGATGATGGTACTACTAAATATGTATATACTCTAAATAACACGGCTATTGCATCTCCAAGAATATTAATACCTATTTTAGAAAACTATCAAAATGAAGACGGTACAGTAACTATACCTGATGTTTTAATACCATATATGGGTGGTAAAACAAAAATAGAATTACCTAAAAAATAAAGGAGAATTTATGGAATATTTAAAAAATGCCATCTTTGTAAAATCAATATTTAGCAAAAAAGATTTAATTCAAGATAATTTACCCACTTTTATAATGGTAGGTAAATCAAATGTTGGAAAATCTTCATTTATAAATGCACTTACTAATAATAAAAAATTAGCTAAAGTTGGATGCAGTCCTGGTAAAACAAGGAGTATTAACTATTTTAAAATTAATAATGAATTTTATTTAGTAGATCTTCCTGGTTATGGTTTTTCAAAAATGTCTCTTAAAGAAAAAGAAAATATAAATAAATTAACAAATTCGTTTTTAGAAACCAATTTAAACATTCGTCACATATTCTTTTTAGTAGATATAAGGCACGAACCCACAGAAAATGATAGGACTATGTATGATTGGATTGTATCAAAAGAAATACCTTGCACTATAGTAGCAAATAAAGCAGATAAGATATCTAAAACCAAAGTACAACAAATGCTTACAATAATACGAAAAAAACTATTTGCAGATAATGAAATTATACCTTTCTCAAGCGAAAATAAAGTAGGTGTTCAGGATATATTAAAAATATTAGAAGAGAATAAACCCTTATAGGCTTATTCTCTTTTAAATTACACAAAATTATTTACACATCCTCTCTGCTTTTTAAACAATAACATAAAGTGCTAGACGGAAGCCGGCGCTACTGACGCACCAAGACGGACTAACGTAGGTACGATAAGAGGCTGGGTAGTTAGAACCGTAGCGCGAGTAGCTACCACCGCGACCAACACGGAAAATAGAACTATCGGCCTCCATTGTCCATTCCCACACATTTCCTGCTAAATCATATATATTCTTTGCTTTCCAATTTTCATGTGCTCCTGTTTTCGCTGGAATATTTGGACTTACACTTGTTCTATCTGGATTATTATAATAATTTCCCCATGATGTACTATCTGTTACATTATGCTCACTATCTGCTATAAACCTTAATACTGCATCCCACTGCACACTATATATTAATGTTGATTTTACTGAATCACTATCTTTATATAAATTTCTTGATAGTTCTACTGCTCCTTTTCCTTGATTTAAATTATAATCCCAATCATACACATCACCTTCTGTAGTTGACATATCTTGTCCCCATCCTACATAATTATATACATATGCATCTTTTTTTGCTACCATGTTTGTCGTCCCATTAGCTACATTAGTTCTTTCTGTCTCACTTCCTGCTTCATATCTTCCTATATAAAAGCCTCCATATTTTTCTACACTTGCTTTCATCGCTTTATACTCTGCATATTCTCCTGTTAAATCATTTACTTCTGATATACCTATATCAGTGCTATATGAATATGGCTCTGTAAAAATTGATGATAAACCAGATGCTGGTGCATTATTTGACCAGGCTGTTCTCTCAAACTCTGATATATCTACTGGCACCCATACAAATTGATTTCTTGTTGTCTTTGCATCTGTATCTGTTGATACTTTCTCGGATCCTTCATATATTACTAGTCCTTCTGCTACTGTATTTTCTCCTTCTATATCTGATGCTACAAATCCTTCTGGCACTGTTGCTATCAATATCTTACCTGTATCTTCTATATATACTAGTTGTAAATCTTCGTCACTAAAACCTTGATCTTTTAACTTATCTTTAACATATGCATCTGCACTTTTTGTCTCCCCGTCCATCTGTCTTGCTAATGTCCATTCTGAGTATGCTATATTTGCTGCCTCTTTTAGTGTTGATGTGTCACTTTTATCTCGTGCTTCCTCTGCTCTTCCGATTATTCCACTATTATTTAATGTTAATATTATTGCTCCTGCTAGTATTATCATTATTATTATTGTTATTACCAGCACTATTAAAGATATTCCTTCCCTCTGGCTGTTCTTTGTTTCCATTTTCATCTTCCTCTTTTCCTATTTTATAATTTTATATTATCGTATAATTTTCTATGTGCCAAGTAGTCATTTTTAATTGCATCTTTATATTTATATTATACTTTCAACAAATTCTTTTGCATTAAATTCTGCTATATCCTCTGCTTTTTCACCAGTTCCAATGTATTTTATAGGAATATTTAATTCCTTAAGGATACTAAATACTACTCCTCCTTTTGAAGTGCTATCTAGTTTTGTAAGTATTAAACCATCTATACTTGTTCTTTCATAAAAACTTTTAACTTGAAGTATACCATTTTGACCTGTAGTACTATCTAATACCATATACACTTCAATCATGTCTTTATTAATATTCTTCTCTATTGTTCTTTTCATTTTATCTAATTCATCCATTAGATTTTTTTTATTATGAAGTCTTCCTGCTGTATCACAGATTAATATATCATAATCTGAATCTTTAAAAAGTTTAGAACCCTCGAACATAACAGAAGATGGATCTGCACCTTCTTTACCAGTTATGCAATTAATACCTAATCTATCTGCCCAAATTTGTAATTGCTCTATCGCTCCTGCTCTAAATGTATCTCCTGCTACAAGAAGTACTCTCTTTCCTTTATTTTTATACATATTTGCTAGTTTAGCTATAGAAGTTGTTTTTCCTACTCCATTTACTCCTACTACTAAAATACATCTTTTATCGCTATTATCCTTAGCTGTATCTGTCTCTTGTATATTTAATATATTTATCATTTCTTCTCTTAGCAATCTTTTTATAGTTTCTTCTGATTTATCTTTTTCACTTTTTAATTTTTTTCTTAAATTATCACATATCTCCATTGACGTCTCTATTCCAATATCTGCACAAACTAAAGTCTCTTCTATCTCATCTATTATTTGATCTGTTTCTTTATTTGAACCAAATATGCTATTTATTCTAGTTGAAAAACTTTCTTTTATTTTAGAAAAAAACATTACATACCTCCTAATTATGTTTAAATTATATCATGACTTAAAAGGTATGTAAATATATTATATTTTTTAAGTTTATAATAAAAGATAAGAATTTATGATTAACATATATTCTTATCTTTTAAATAAATCGTGAAACACTTCCATTACACAACAGAATTTGTCAGCAATACTAACAATAAGCGTCTCTGCATATTTAGGAAGTTTAATGGTAACTGGCCACATATGGTTTCTAATAATGTCTTTTTCAACGTCATTTAACTCAAAATACTTAGTTGAATTTTGAAGTGCTATTTTAGGATGTATCCACGGATGCCTCTTTAAAATTTCTATGATTACTCCTCTTTCCTTATGCCATGTATACAAATACAAATCATGAAGCATAGCACCCCTTGCAGCCGCTACATAGTCTAATTTTAATGCTTTACACATTTTATAACTATAGTATGCTACATTAAACATATGTCTATAGCAAGACGTTTTAGAATGATGCATTATAGCATCTGAAGACATTACAACTTTGTTAGATAATATGTCCGAAATAGCGAAATAGAATTCGTAGTCCACATTATCTAAAGCTTTTGTTTTACCTATTGGTCTTATGTTTATACATAACTCTTGCAATTTTGCATAATTTTCCATCGGACTCACAATTATCTTTCCTCCTAACAACATATAATTATTACCTGCTAACAATTATACCATAAAAAATTAATTATGCAAATATTATTTGATTTTTTTTAAATTATATTCCTATTTGCGATTTTATATAATTAATATTGTTATTTACAATATAATATCCTTTTTTTGCTAAAAAAACTGATTTTGAAAAATCCAATAATGTTACATTTTTTGTACATACTCTAATATTTATATCTGCAAATTCTTTTTCTGACTCACTTGCTTCATGACTTAATAGGTCATATGCTTGACTTGTTATTCCAATAAAACTTTTTAAATTATTTTTATTCATTTTATTACAATCAAAAGATACTGCAATTACTTTATCTGCTCCCATTTGTTTTAAAACATTAACAGGAGTATTAACCCTTACTCCACCATCTATATATAACTGACCATCTATATTTTTAGGTTTAAAAACACCTGGAAAACTTATACTGGCTCTTATTATATCCGCAATATCTCCTTTATATCTATATTCTGGAATATCATCGTAATGCTTATTTTTATTATACGTTCCTTTCCCAACATAATCACCATTATTAAAATAGTCTTCACAGCATTCCTCTTGCATAGTTTCTTCTTCGTTTAAAGTTCTGACTCTACTATTTGTATAATATACTACTTCTCCTGTTCTAACGTTAACAATTGGTATAGAAATTGGCATTTTAAAATCAGATATATCTCTTATATTTTTGTTTAACATATATTCCCTTATAAGTTGCTCTATTTTATCACCTTTTACAAATCCACTTAAATTTATTTTTCTTGAAAATAATAGTTTCATTAATTTAAATGGTGCTTTTTTATCATAATCTAATATTTTATTATTTTTTGCGTTCTTCATAATTATCCTAAGCATTTCATTAGGAGAATAACCTGCTGCATATAGTCCAGCAATTATACTACCGCTACTCGTTCCAGATATATAATCTATTGTCACATTATTATCCTTTAATGCTTCTAAAACTCCTATATGAGCTGCGCCTTTAGAGCCTCCTCCGCTTAATGCAAGTCCTAAGGACATAAAAAATACACCTCCTAGATAAATCTATTTAGTGTATTATATGTAAATCCATTGTTTCTGTTACTTTTTACTAGTATTGGCTTTCTTTTTGCTTTCATATTCCTTAATTAGTATCTCTAATTTATTTTTTCCTTTTACTTCTGTTAAACTATCATATTTACAGCTGTGTGAATGACATACTGCAAGTGCAAGTGCATCAGTTGTATCATCTAGTTTTGGCATAGAAGTTAATTTTAGATAGTTTTTTACCATTTCTTTTACCTGCAGTTTATCTGCTCTACCATAACCAACTAAAGCTTGTTTTACTTGAAGTGGTGTATATTCAAATATATCAATACCCGCTGCTGATAAAGTATAAAGTATTACGCCTCTTGCCTCCGCAACATGTATAGCAGTCTTAGTATTTGTATTAAAAAATAATTCTTCTATAGATGCAGCATCTATTTTGTATCTGTTTATTATTTCTTTTAAATCTGTATTTATCTTTTTTAATCTTTCGTGTAATGGCTCAGAAGCCTTAGTAGATATTGTTCCATACTCTATCGTTTTATATTTATTATTAGAATATTCAATTATTCCATAACCAAGTCTTGCAAATCCAGGATCAATTCCAAGTATTATCAAAACAATCCCTCTTTTCTTTTATGTAAGCATATTATATAATCTAATAAGTTCTGCATTTGTAAGTGCATTTACAGGCATACCATATGCTTTTTTAGTTTTCTCGTCATATTTATATTTTACTGTCCCTACTGTTTCTTTATTTATTTCTGCTAAAAGTTCTTTAACTAGATTATATGATATCTTTTGTGTTGCTCTAGTAACTCCATTTTGTCTCAAGTTACTATTTACAAATGTAGTCATTAAATGTGGATATACATATCCATCATATTTATCAGAATTAATAGCAAACTTTCTTATCCCATAAGGAGTATATAGCTCTTTAAATGCTGTGTCTATTACTTTCATAGATATTTTATCATAAATTAATGGATAAGTTAAATCCATCGCAAATAGCATGTCAGAATTAGCATAAGCTTCCTCTGAAGCCTCATATTTTAGAACTTTAGCAGTATCATCAAAAAATGTATCAATCAAATTATCTTTTAATTTTTCTGTAATTTCATATATTTTATTAATATTGTCATTAGTAATATTTAAATAAATTCTTAACGCATTATACCAATAAATATTTATTAAAAGATATCTTTTATTTTCAATATTTACAATATAACTATCATCTATTATTCTATTTTCATTATTTAAATTTAAAATTTCATCTATCTTCTCTTTTATATAGCTATATATTTCTTGTTTTTCTGATTTTAAAGCTTTGTCAGAATTAGCATATTTATTTAACGCTTCTATGTATACTAACAAAGTTTCATAATACTCTAACTTATTATAATTTTCTTTTTCATTTTCTAACCTATATTTTATACCTTGTAATATCTTATATGCTTCTTTAAACTTATTGAGAAGTATATAATTTCCTTCTATAGATTTTATTATATGTTTTAAATATTCTGATTTATTTTGAATATTTGGCAAACTTTTAAGTAGAATAAATTTCTTATCTATCTTATCTATATAACTAAGTTCCGATGCTGTCATTGCTAAAGATTTAAGCTCGAAAAAACTTTCTTCTATCCCTACAGTTAACATTTTATTTTTCTCTACTTGTTTATTATACAAATTACTTACACTATATATTTCATCTTCTATATTAATATTATCACAAGATATATATATTTGAATATTTTGTTTTGAATTTGCTTTTACGTTAAACTCAAAATATCCTGGAACATATACATCTTCAATATACATCTTCTCCTCATCTTTAGTAACTTTATAACTATATTTTATACCATTTATATAATGTGGTTTTTGTTTAAATTTAGCGTCTAAACTTTTTAAATACAAAAATTTATTTTGTGTTATACTAAGAGTAACTTTTACTCCATCACTTAGGTGATCTGTATTAAATTTAAGCATACTTTCTCTTTTGGTAGTAAATAATCCTCTTTTTGTAGTAAGTGGTAATATTTTAATATTACTATTTGTTTTAGATAAATTTTCGATAGTATAATCTACGCAAAGTACATTGCTTTGCACGTCAAATATATATCTTTTTTCCATATTTATCTCATTTTCTATATTATATCTCATAATAGGAACGGGGTATCTATCAAACTCTTCTAAATATTCTGCTCCACCATATTTTTCTTCATTTGTAACTATATCTTTAATATAATATGTTTTTGACCCTATTTTTATTTGTTCTATTAGTTTAGACAAATATATTTCATCATTTTCTTCGTCTTGCTTTATGAATAAACCGTGGTAAGGAGAGCTGTTTTCCCCTATCACGGTTAAATTCATGTATACACCACAATTATTTGACATCGTAAATTCAATATCTTTACATTGTTCTAATTTATTAATTCCTTTTTTGTATATACTCATATCCTTACATTACCTCTTCTTATGTTTTAATAATTATTTTTATTTCTTAGTAGTAGACTTTGTTTTTGCTGTTATTTTTTTTACCTCATTTTTAATTTCTAAATTCTTTGCTGCATCCACTTTAGTATTTTTTTTAGCAGTATTATTCTTAACCGTGTTTTTATTTTTTGAAGCTACTTTTGACTCTGCTTTTTTTATTGCATCTTTATGTTTTTTAGCAGTTATTTCAGAAATATTAATATCTTCTATTTTTTTAGAAGCAGCTTTAGACTTAGCTTTAGCTTCTGTCTTTTCTTTATTATTTAGTTTTTTTGCTACTACTTTATGTTTTTTCTTGATTTTTAGTAAATTTAATTTTCCACCTTTTTTTCTCTTGGCTATTTCAATTATTATTTCAGCCACCCTATGATTATCATGTAGTATTGCTCCAGGAGCAGTTACAACTAAATCTTCTTGGATTATAGAAATTGCTCTGTTTTGTATATTGTCTAAATCAATGGTAACGGGAGTAGATTCTCCTTGATTAAAGTCTTTTATCATATCTTTAGTAATTTCACCATTGTTACAAATACAATAATCAAGTACATGTTTACCTATATATCTTTCTATTTCATTAACATGTTTAGCAAGTGTATATCCTAAAGTCTCACCAGGTTCATTCATAAGGTTAGATATAAATATTTTTTTTGCCTTTGTTTGCATTACAGCTTTACCTAAATCATTTACTAAAAAATTACATGCTACACTAGTATATAAACTTCCTGGCCCTATAACTACAACATCAGCATTTCTTATACTTTCTATAACCCCATCTGCTGGTGTAACTTCTCCGTCTTTTAAAAATATCTGCTTTATTTTACTTTTTGATTCTAATACTCTTGGTCTTATATTATCTTCACCTACAACTATTTCCCCATTTTCAAGCCCTGCACATAATTTTGCCTTTCCTATGGTTACAGGTAAAATATTTCCTCTTACATTAAATATATCTGACATTTTTTGAATAGCTTCTGGAAAACTACCTGTTATCTCTGTAAGAGCTGCTAAAAATAGATTCCCTAAAGAATGGTTATCTACTTTACCTTCTGAAAATCTATAACTAAGTAAACTTTCCATAACAGGTCCTGCTTCTGATAAAGCAATTATAGATTTTCTGATATCTCCTGGTGGAAGTATGTCCATCTGCTGCATAAGTCTTCCTGTACTTCCTCCATCATCAAATGTTGATACTATTGATGTAATATTAGATGTGTATTCTTTTAATCCACTTAATATATTGGATAATCCTTTTCCTCCACCTATTATTACAACCTTAGGTCCTTTTTTAAGAACACTTTCTGTATATAACAATCTTCTTATATCTACATTTTTACCTTTATATGCTAATCCTTTAAGTGTTGCCATAAGAACACTTCTTTGAGCTAATATAAATGAATAAATTGTCATAAAAATTGACACTGTTATAAGGGCAATATACGCTATAAGAGTTTTAAGCGACATATTGTCTCTTGTTACTAATGTTGATATTGAATATACCAACGTTGATATAAATACTAATTGCATTAATATATATCTTTTTATCTTTACTCCTGGTCTAAGCCATTCTAATAATATTCGCATTTTTATCCTCTTTTCTTAAATAATAAATCATCTTCGTTATTCTTCTCCTATTACCTCTATTTCATTTTCAAGTTTTACACCATATTTTTTAAATACTTTATCTTTAATATATTCCATTAATGATATAACATCATCTGCTGTAGCTTGGCCTTTATTTATTATAAATCCCGCATGCTTAGTAGATATTTCTGCCCCACCTATACTATATCCCTTAAGACCTAGTTCGTCTATCATAGTTCCTACAAAAAAGCCCTCTGGTCTTTTAAATGTACTACCTGCATTAGGAAATTCTAATGGCTGTTTTTCTTTTCTTGATGCAGAATTTTTATCCATTTCTTTTTGTATTTCTACTATATCTTTTTTAACTAATTTAAATTCTGCTGAAATTATAACGAAAGATGGATGATCCTTAAAATAACTATATCTATATGAAAAATTGTGATCTTTATGGTCTAGTATTTTAATGTTTAAGTTATCATCTATGTATGTAGTATTTACAAGCACGTCTGAAATTTCTCCACCATAAGCCCCTGCATTCATTCTAATTCCACCGCCTACAACACCCGGTATTCCACATGCAAATTCAAGTCCTGATAATCCTTCCTTCATAACAATCCTAGATAATTTAGGCATAGACATTCCTGCACATACTATGACTTTATTTTCTTCTATTTTATAATCACTAAATTTGCTACTTATTTTTATTACTATACCTCTTATACCCTTATCTCTTACCAAAAGTTTACTTCCATTACCGATAACAGTAACAGGTATAGAATTTTCCTTTGCGAATTTTAGTACATTAATTATATCCTCTTTTGTAGTTGGAACAACTAAGACATCTGCTTTTCCACCTACTTTTATAGTAGTATGATTACTCATAGGTTCGTTAAATTTAACTTTTGAATTATCTATTACATCTACTATATTTGATATATTTAACATATACAATCCTCACAATCTTTTATACTATATAATATTAAGGTACCCAGCATATTATTTATATGCTGGGTGTATTATATCATATTTTATATATAAATTTCAACTATACTAATTTTTATTGATTTATAGCTATCAAATATTTATCACCAATTTATTTTATATAATTACTTTATTGTCTTTTTTATAATGTATCAAATAAGAATCCTCCCATGTATACATCTATAAGTGGAATCATTACTGTTATTACGAATATTATAAGTACAATACCTACGAATACATACATTAAATCTGGTAGTATCTTAATAATTCTATTAATTGATTCATTAATTTCTTCTTCAACATACTCTTCTATTTTAGACATCATCTCAACAAGGTCTGTTTGCATACCTATATTAATCATTTCTAAAATCATAGGAGAAAATGCCCCTTCTATTTCAAATGGGTCAACCCAAGTTCCTCCAGATAAAAGATTGTTTTTTCCTGTCTCTATAAGAGCTAGGAAATAATAGTTATTAGTAACACTTTTTGAAATCTCTAAACTATCTTGTAATCTCATTCCGTTTCTTAAGTTAAGTGACATTGCCTGGAAGAATTTATTTGTTAAAATATTCAAGTTTAGCCTTCCAAATATAGGGAATTTAATTTTTAATTTATCCCAATTATATCTACCCATAGGTGTAGATATATATACTCTAAATCCTATATAAATTGCTACTATAACACCTAAAACAATATACCAATTATTTATTATAGCTTCAGAAAATGCTATAGCTGCCTGAGTAGCTGCTGGAAGCTCTCTATCAGATCCAAACATATCATATACATTTTCTATTAAAGGAGCACCAAATAATAACGCTACCATCATTAATGCTATAACAATAACAAATAGTAATATTTTTGGAATTAATATACCTCTAATTGTTTTTCTAAGCTTTATACTACTTTCCATGTATTGTCTACCATATTGAAGTGCTGTATCAAGTGACCCTGATTCTTCACCAACTTTTACGAAATTAGCATAAAGTGGTGGAAATACATTTGGGTATTTCGCCATAGTAGAATATATTGTTTCTCCTGATTCAACTCCTATAATTATTTCTTCAATTATGTCTTTTAACTTTTTATCTTCTGTACTATTGTATACTGATTCTAGCGCTGTTATATTATTAAATTTTGCTTTTTTTAGTATATACAAAGCATTTGTAAATATAAGGACATCTTTTGGCTTAACACCTCTTGAAAAACTTACATCAGAAGTAAGTATAGACATAATTTTGTCTTTTTTAGATGTTGCCCCTTTAGGAGCATTCATAGCAAATGATCTTGATCTTTTACTATTCTTATCTGCAACCTTACTTATTTTTTTTAAATCTATTTTTTTCTTTTGAACAGCAGGTCTTTTTATTTTCTTTGCATTTATAGATATAGGAGTCATTTTAGTGTCTTTTATCATCTGTATTACTTCTGCTTTTGATTTTGCGTTAAGAATTCCTCTTATTATTTTTCCATTTCTTAAAACCGCTCTATATTTAAAATCTGGCACTAATTATCCCCTCCTAATAGTTTCAATATATATTGGTATTGCTCGTCTTCAACATTCTCTCTTATACTTTCTAGTGTTATTTGACCATCTTCATATAACTTAGCAAATGATCTTTCAAAACTTATCATTCCTTTTTCACTTTTTCTGTCTATGGCATCTTGTATTTCAGAAATACTAAAGTTTTCTTGCCTTATAAGAGCAGAAATAGTAGAATTATTAATCATTACTTCTGGCACCATTATTACATGATCCTCTTTATCTTTAACAAGTTTTTGTGACACTACTGCTTTCAAAACTGTAGATAATATATATTTTATTGATTTTTGCTCACTAGGCGAATAAAGACCTAATATCCTATCTAATGTTTCACCACAAGCTCTTGTATGAAGTGTACCTATTACCAAAGTACCTGATTCTGCTAAGTCTAAAACTGCATCCATTGTTTGCCTGTCCCTTATCTCACCAACTATTGCAATATCTGCATCTTCTCTAAGCAAATTTATTACTCCGTCATAATATGAAGGTACGTCTCCTGTCTTGCCTACTTCTTTTTGAACTATAACACATTTATCAGATGTATGTCTATGTTCTATTGGTTCTTCTAGCATTACTACCTTTTTATTTCTCTCTTTATTAATAGTTTGAACATATGCATTTAATGTAGTAGTTTTACCAGAATTAACTTTTCCCGTTATAAGAATAAGTCCCGAGTTAAACTTTTTAATTATTCCTACCATTTTTTCCAAGTTAAATTTCTTTATATCAATTTCTTCATTTTGAATTATTCTTATAGAAAATGTAGGAACCCCAAAAGACATACTTGCATTTACTCTAAATCTTTTTTTCATATATTCATAAGATATATCTAATTTTTTTGCATTTTCAAATATATCTACAAGCTCAATACTATCATTAACTAAATATTCCATTAAACCTTCTAAATCGTATTTAGTAAGTGGTTCTATCTCGTTAAATTCTATAAGTTTTTTTTCTACTCTAAAAACTGGAGGTTTACCATTAAGCAAATGGATATCTGATGCATCGAGTTTTAGAGCTTCGTCTAAGATTTTAAAAAACTTTTCCATAATACCCCTTTATAATATTTATATACTCATCTTCTTTTGAATTTCTTCTATAGTAGTTATTCCTTGTAATGCTTTGTTTATTGAATCGATTATAAGTGGATTATAATCAGTATTTTCTATAGCATATTTCTTTATTTCTATTGATGATTTTCCAGAAGATATCATTTCTTTTATGTACTCATCAACATATAATATTTCAAATACCCCTATTCTTTCAAAATAACCAAGATTTGAACATTCATCACAACCTACAGGTTCATACATATTAGCTTTACTTAAATCAAATTTATATCCTGTCAATTTTTCAACTTGATTAATATATTTTTTTTCTTCTTCAGTAATATTATGTGGTTTTTTACATTTATTACAAAGTCTTCTTATAAGTCTTTGAGATATTATTGTAACAAATGAAGATGCTACATCATAATCAGAAATTCCCATTTTTCTTATTCTTGTTATAGCTTCAATTGCATTTATAGTATGAATTGTACTTAAAACCAAATGTCCTGTTTGTCCTGATTCAACAGCAGTCTGAGCTGTTTCCTTATCTCTTATCTCTCCTACAAGTATAATGTTTGGATCTTGTCTTAAAACTGTTCTTAACGCACCATTAAAAGAAGTATCGTGACTAATTTCAACTTGATTTACTCCAGGCATTCTTATTTCAACCGGATTTTCAATTGTAACAATATTAATATTAGGCTTATTTAAATAGTCCAATATACTATATAATGTGGTTGTTTTACCTTCACCTGTTGGTGCACAAAGTAATATAATACCATTTTTCTTGTCAAAACACCTATCTACTAAACCTTCTTCTTCAGTTGGAAATCCTAATTCTTTTAACGTTCTTATATCTGAATTTTTCTTTAATAATCTAAGAACAAATTTTTCACCATTTATATTTTTTTGTGTAGATACACGGATACTATAGTTATCATATGAACTTATTCTACCATCCTGGTCCGTTGTAACTTCTTGGTGCATATTAGAAATAGATTTAAGTCTTCCTGTAAGAACTCCCTGTCTAGATTTTGGAAGCTCTGATACTTCTACTAACTCACCGTCTATTCTATAACGAATTCTTACTTTTTTCTCCATAGGTTCTACATGTATATCACTAGCTCTTTGTTTCATAGCAGTTAGTATTATATTATCAACTAACACTGTTGTATCTTTTTCTCTCGTATCAACAAACTTATCTTGAACATTCTTTACATCTTGTATTTGTTCCATTATCATAGAATAAAGTGTAAAGTATTTGTCCATTTGAAATCCTCTATTTACTAAAAGTAATTTTACTTCATTTGTTGCCTTATCGTCAAGTGGGTCAGAAAAAGCTACTTTTACAGTTGTTCCATCTATAGCAAAAGGAAAAGCCTTGTTATTTATAACAACATCTCTAGGTAAGAATTCTGTATAATCAATTGATATTCCTTTGGTTAAATCTACGCTTTTTTGTTTTAATTGCTCTGCTACAACTGAAAGAAGTTTCTTTTTATCACACATATTTAAAATATCAACTATTTCACCTATTTTAAACTCAGGATGTGTTTTTTGATACTCTAATACTTCATCTAGTTGTCTTTCTGTTATAAGTCCTTTATTTATAAGCTCTGCACCTAACGGACTTCTTCTGCTTTTAATATTTTCAAACATAATATATTACCTCCAAATGTAATTATTAACCTATTTTATATATAATTTTCTGACTCTAAAACTTCTAAGTCTTTCTCATATATTTCTCTAATATTATTTTCATATTTTTCTTGCATATACTTCATATGTCTAACATCTGAAAAAGTTGATGTTGCATATGTTAAAAAGACAATTGCTGATATTATAATAATAAGTGTCCCTGAACCTTTTAACTTATCCAATCTTTTTTTCATAAATACTCCTCCTAGATATTATATCTTAATTTATCTGTATTAAAATTCTTAATAACCTCATTTTCAGTAAGTGCTCTATTATATGCTCTAACACTATGTATTATATAATGACCCTTTGCATGAGCCTGCATAATTATATTGGTAAAATTTATTTGGTTTAATGCAAATCCTGTTTGCCTTTCAATAAATTCTCCGTTAAGATATATTGCCCTCGTTGTCAAATTTTCTTGTACAAACGTAAATGTATATGTTTTATCTTTTTCTAGATTTCTACCTATATAAAAAACTGTACTATTTCCAGAGCCATACATTAACCCTACATTTTTTCTCATCGCAAAATTCAAAGATACAATACCACTACTTGCTCTTATTCTTAAAGGATATATATAAGAATCTCCTAATGTTCCAAGCTCATCTAAAACTGTTAAGGTAAGCTCAAATGATATGCTTGAATACGCATTGCTTGAATAGCTACCTGTCACATTATAATCCGATCCACTATCAAAATCATTACTAGCAATCGGAAATAACACTCCGTCTTCTACCCAGCCATCATTTATTCCATCATTTGTAAATGCAGAACTAAACTGTGCTGTTACATTACTTGTACTTGTATCTTTCCAAGTTCTAACTTTGCTATCATGACTTCCATCACCTACATTATCTATTCCATCATAATAAGCAATTAATCCATTAGTTGTGTAAACTACTTTTGTAGGTACTCTTACCTTTATATTTCTTGTAATTTCATTTGTATATTTATTTAAAGTTACATTAATATCTATTAAATTATTTACTAACTTTATTTTACATTCTTTAACAAATTTTACTAACTTTCCACCATTTTTATATATTATGTGATTATCTAAATCAAAAATGTATACATCTGAATTAGAAAAAGTTATAGTTGTTTTATTTCCATCTACAGAACCTTGAGCTAAATTACTTTCTTTAGCACTTTTAAGCAAATTATATTCTAACTTATTTATAGCTGTAATGTTAATAGCTTTACCTCTATCATCAAAAAGTTCTCTATTAAATCTAGATGATATAACTATTGCTGTTGTTGTAAATACAAAGAAAAGAATTACATATACAACTATTGAGGTTACTGTTATTCCTTTTTTACTACTCAAATTCATATATTCATTACTCCTCATATATTACTGTTTGAAAACTCACGTTATATGACTTACTATCATATTTATATGATACATCGACTTGTAATCTTTTTAAATCCACAGTATTACTATCTCCTGAAATATCTTCGTATTCTTCAACACTTAAATTGTAATAATATGTACGATCATCAATTTTTATATTTTCATTATTCACATTGTCAACAAATTCAAAGCCTTTAGCTCTGTTTTCTTCTAATATATTAACAGCTAGATTCATAGCATCTGATCTTAATTTAGCTTGCATCAAAGTTTCTTCGTAGTTTCTTGTAGTATATATTGTTGCTATATAGTAAATTATAAAAGCAAAAACTGCAACAAGAAGCTCAACATTAAAAACTCCTTTTTTACTATATGCAATATTTGGGTCTTGTTTATTCATTTTATATTTCATAACATAAGAACCAATTACTAAGAAAAATGCTATATATATTATTAAGGTTGCAAATAAAATCCATGAAATACCAAGTAGATAATAAGTAATTAGAAAAAATAATCCATTAGCTATTTCAAACAAAGGATATCTTATACTTATTTTTTCTTTGCAATATCTACATTTTCCACCTAAAAATACATAGCTTAAAACCGGAATCAAATCAAAAAAAGACAATTCATGTTTACAATTTGTACAATATGATCTTTTAATCATTATATCTTGTTTTCTAGGTATTCTATATGTTGCTAAAGTAAAGAAACTTCCAAATAGAGTTCCTATTATAAAAAAGCTAATCATATATACAATATTTATAAATTGATCTACTTCCATTTGCCCCTCCAATACATGTTTAAATCACTATATATTTTACTTTATTCTACCATAAATCAAATACAATTTATACTAATAAAACTATATGTAATATATTTTATACACGCTTGTAATATTTCAGAAATATATATAAAATAAAAGCCATATACTTTTTGTATATGACCTCATTATCATTTTTGCTTTCGTATTAGTTTTTATATTAAATTTATTAAGCACCAGCTTGTGTTAACCAAGGATATTTAGTACTATCTATAGATTCTATTCCAAATGTATTTTTCAAGTTAACACCAGAATTTATAACAAATTCAACTGAACCTTCTGCTTTATCTAAACTCCAAGTTCCATAAGAATGTGTTGCAAAACCTAATGCATCTGCTTCTATTACTGGTGAAGGATTATCTTCATCAATTGCATCTGCAACTAATGTAGCATATTTTGCTTGATAGTTTGCTCTATCAGATAATAATGTAGCAAAATTTGCTCTTCCTGTTATGTTTGAAGAATTTAATGTTAATATTATAGCCCCAGCTATAATTATCATAATTATTATTGTGATAACTAATACGATTAATGAAATACCTTTTTTCATAATATAATTCCTCCTATACATCAAAAAATATATATTCAAACACGCCAAGGTAAGAGGCGATGTTTAAACCTAATTTATTTATTATCTGCAGAATATGGTGGTTCATCATTTATAGTATCATTACCACTATTACTGCTATTACCTGTATTATTGTTATTATTTGTATTTGTGTTAGTATTTGTATTGTTAGATCCACTTGTATTTGTATTACCACCTGAAGATCCTGTATTTGAACTACCTCCTGTAGAAGTATTTCCTGAATTATTAGATATGCTCTTATCTACAAAAGGATCTGTATTTCCTTGTTTATACAACTTAGAAGATTTTCCCTCTTCAATATCTTCAGTAGTTATGCTATATGTTTCTTTCATTGCATCCGTTGAAATATCTTTAGATTGAGTATACGAAAACTCAGATTGTGTAATTGCTTCATAATCTTCGCCAACTCCGGATGTAATTGGTCTGCTTTGTGGTACTAATATAAGAAGAGCTACAAGTAATATTGACATTATTACTATTGCTATCATTCCAAACATTATCCATGAATTTCTACCCATATACTCTTTACCTTCTTTCTATAAAATTACTCTAAAGACTTTAGCACAGTAAAATCTTTTACATTAAATGATGTTATTACTTCATTTCCTCCTGCTGAATTCATTTTAATGTTATCTAATCTAAATCTTAAAGATTGGTCATTTTCAACTTCAAATACAAAATCTGCTAAATCTATATAACTTCCTTTAACTTGAACTGTTAAATCATTTTGGCTTGATGTAATGTTAGTTACTGTGTTATTAGTTGAAGTATTTGTTACATCTTCATTTTCAGTCTGTGTTGATGAAGTTGTAGTTGTATTTTCTGTAGAAGTTACACCTGATGCATTACCTGTAATCCCAGTTCCGGTAGAAACGTTTGTTACATCTGTATCTGCATTAGTATTAGTATTTGTATTTGTTGTTCCTTGTGCCACTGTTCCACCTGGTTCAACTATTGCAAGAGACAAATTATGCGCTGTTGCATAATTTCCTAAAGTAATCCATAAATATTCTATAAAATATTCTTCTTCTTTAGTAGCTTCTTTTATTGCTGCTATTGTTTCGTCACTAATAAGTTCATATGCATCTTTTTGAGTTTTAAACTCTTTTTTTGATGTTTCTAAACTTTGCATATTAATTTCATATTGTGACTCGGCTTTAGCTAAATCATCTTTCGCCTTTTCTACACTATCTTTTTTATCAGCTATTCCTGATATTGATACTGCATTAAGCGGCCCTATAGTTAAACCATTAATAGCTATAAGCACTATAATAGTTATTAAAAGAACTAATCCAACTAAAAGCCCTATAATTTTAATAATATTTTTATCCATTATGGTAAATCACCGCCTATACTTACCTGAATTTCTGTACCATGAGTTACACTTTCTATTTTCACGTTATTTATTATTCCTTCTAATTTAAGTTGTGATACGAAATATCCTAGTGCCGCATAAGAGCTTGATTTTGCAACTATTGTTACATGCTTATTATCATTTGACTCAATTGATACAAGTTGCATATTATTTGGTATAAATTTCATTATTTTCTGCATAAAGTTTGCAACATTATATGTCCTTAAAGAACCAATTTCATTAGATTGAATTTTATCAACAATATCAGTAACCATATCATTTATTTCTTTATATTGATCTTTGTTATTATTTATATAATTAACGTCTGACATTACAAGAGCAGATTGTTCTTCTATTGAAGAAATTGATGCTCTAATATCTTTTTCTACTTTTGAAGTTTGAGCAGAATATATTACTCCAAAAAGAATATAACCAACAAGCACTGTACCTATAACTAAATCTGCAAATATAAGCTTCTGTAATATATCTGAGGTGTCGCCACTAAAACTAAATTTAGCATTTCTGAAGAAATCAAGACCTGATTTTAGTTTACCTCCATTTCCATTGTTGTTTTTAGGTTGTTTTTTATTTATTTGAATCATAAAGTTTAATTCATCTTTTGATGCAGTAAGAAGTGAGTTCGCAAGAGCTATAGCTGAATTAGTTTCAATAATTTCAGCCATATTTCTTATTCCTACTTCCCTTTTTGTAAACGCTGGTTTCAATATTTCAGATGGCATACCATAATATTGCTCAAATAGTATGTCTATATTAGTAAATAATACACCCATACCAGATAAAAATAACTTTTCAAACTTTCCTCTATATGGTTTTATACTATCTTCAATTCTTCTTAATATGTCTTGTAAAATTGGCTCTACTATTCTTTCTACTTCTGGATTGTTTGGATTTTCATCCTCTGTATAAACGTTAATTGTTTTACACATATCATAAGCTTTAGCATAAGAACCAAGTTGTTCTGATAAACTGTCAATAACTTCTTTCATTCCAACATCAAGAACAATAGTATCAATAATATTTCCATTTAAAACAATACTTATAGTTGTCCTTTCTTCTATATTAATAACCGCATAACTTTTTTCTTCTTTTGGTACAAGATCAGTTATTACCGTTGACAAAGGATATGCACCACTTATATTAAATCCTTCAACTTTAGAATATTGTTCTATTTCCGTCTTATCAGTATATAATATATTGATCCTATTGTTATCTCTATTTGTAAGGGAATCTTGAATATTGAATTTATATAACAATAACTTATTATTTATACCTTGTTTATTTGCAATATCTTCAATTTCAAGTTCTACCATACTTGCTATATCATTTCTAGAAATCTGTTTTAAGATTTCCATCTTCTCATGGTGTTCCGTCGGAATGTTAATAGAAATAGGAGTGTTTTGACTGTTTGTTTCAACAATTATTTCATCAATCACTTCTTTTATTCCACCAAGGACATATTTGACGTTTGATGCTTCTACATCAATATTTTTATTTTTGTCCATATGCAACTTGGCATATTTTATTATCTTATCACCAATGTATATACCCAAACACCTTTCCATTAATCTCTCCTCTTATCATAATAAACTTGGATAACATATAACTATTAATTGCTATATTAAAGCATATTAATTACACTTTTTTCGCCATATTTTTTAGATAAACATAGTCTATCATATAGATATTACAAAATCAACTTGCTATTACGCATGCCATACAAAAAACATTTTTTTGTAATGTTTTTGTAATATTTTGAGTAAAAAAATAAATATTATAACAAAATATATTTATATTTTTGAAAAAATTTATACACTTTATTTAAATTAATTTAATGATTATTTTAATTAAAGTTTATTAAGAAAAAACCAAAAATTTATTATTCTATATAAAAATAGGAGGAGTATTCCCAACAAATATCTTTATTGAAAATACTCCTTTAATAGTTTTAAAATTTAACTCTATTTTTAGACAACCATTACATCATTTATACTTCTTTTGGTATGTCTTCCTTTCTTTCTTTATCAACACACATAACTTCTGTTGTAATTATCATACTTGCAATAGATGCAGCATTTTGAAGTGCACTTCTAGTTACTTTGGCAGGATCTATTATACCTGCATCTTTCATATTTACATATTTTGAATTTAATGCATCGTATCCCATAGACCTGTCTAATTCTTTTATTTTTTGTATTATAACTGAAGGTTCCTCTCCGGCATTTTTTAGTATCTGTTTTATTGGAACTTCCAAAGCATCACTTACTACTTTTACCCCTAGTTTTTCATCTCCTTCTAAACTATCATATAATTCTTTTAATTTTTCTTTTATATTTAAATATGTAATTCCTCCTCCTGCTACTATTCCTTCTTTAGTAGCTGCTTCCGTTGCTGCAAGTGCATCTTCTATTCTAAGTTTTTTCTCTTTCATTTCTGTTTCTGTCGCACAACCTACCCTTATTATAGCAACTCCATCGGATAATTTTGATAGTCTTTCCTTCAGTTTTTCCTTTTCAAATTCTTCCTCTTCTGTCTCCATAAGTTTTTTTATTCCGTTTATTCTGTTTTGAATCTCTTCTTTATTTCCTGCTCCATCTATTATAACAGTAGTATCTTTATTTACTTTTATTTGTTTAGCTGTTCCTAAATCATTCAAAGAGATATCTTTTAAACTTTCTCCTAATTCTTCTGATATAAATTTAGCGCCTGTTATACATGATATATCACTTAACATGTCTTTTCTTCTTTCTCCAAAACTAGGTGCTTTTATTGCAACTGATGTAAATATTCCCCTTAATTTATTAACGATTAATGTAGATAGCACCTCTTTATCTATGTCTTCTGCTATTATAAATAATTTTCTGCCTTCCTTTATAACTTCTTCTAATATAGGTAGAATTTCTTGAATAGAGGAAATTTTTTTATCTGTTAATAATATATACGGGTCATCTAATATTGCCTCCATCTTGTCAGTATCTGTAACCATATATGCTGATAAATAACCTCTATCTATTCTTGTACCTTCAACTATATCAAGTTCTGTAGTCATAGTATTAGATTCTTCTACCGTTATAACACCATTTACAGTAACTTTTTCCATAGCTTCAGCTATAATATTTCCTATCTCTTCATCTGATGCAGATACAGTGCCTACCCTTGCAATATCTTCTTTTCCAGCTATAGGAGTAGATAATTTTTTTATTTCGTTTACTGCCAATGTAGTAGCTTTTTCTATTCCTTTTTTTAGTATAATAGGATTAGCTGAATTTCTAATATATTTTAGACCTGACTTTATCATAGCTCCTGCTAGTATTGTTGCTGTGGTAGTACCATCTCCTGCCACATCATTAGTTTTTATTGCTACTTCTTTTACAAGTTCTACGCCAATATTTTCAAAAGTATCTTCTAACTCAATTTCTTTTGCTATTGTAACTCCATCGTTTGTTATAAGTGGCGTGCTATAATCTCTTCCAAGTACTACATTTCTTCCTTTAGGACCAAGTGTAACTTTTACTGCATCTGTAAGTATATCTACTCCTCTTTCAAGAGATTTCTTTGCATCATCTGAAAATTTTAATACCTTAGACATTATTATTCCTCCTCTACTATAGCTAAAACATTATCAATATCCACAACTAAATATTCTTTTTTATTGTATTTAATTTTATTTCCGGAAAATTTAGATAGTATGATTTTATCTCCTACTTTTATTTCATCACATTCAGAAGATTCCTTATTACATTTATTTGGAATTGCAACAATCGTTGCCAAAACACTATCGGTATCTAAAGTGCTTGTAAGTACTAATCCACTTTCTGTTTTATTCTGCTCTTCTAAAGTAACTATAACTTTGTTTTTTAATGGTTTTAACATTTTTCCCTCCTTATATATAAAAATATAGCCAAAGCTATACGCTTAGGCTATATATACCATTTATATAATTTGTCCATCAACAATTGTATTTTTATTAGAGCATTTTAGATTTTTCTTTTACAAATTCGACATTTATATTTATATTTTACCATTTACCCAATCTTCAGTAAGTTTAAGATCAGACTCATACGGTGTAAAAACACCTCTTACTTTTTGATAATTTTCTTCCCCTTTTGCAAGAAGAACTACAACATCTCCTGATTTAGCATTATTTAAAGCTTTAAGTACTGCTTCTTTTCTATCTTCTACTATTTCATATTTACCTTTATCTATATACGATGCTATATCCATACAAATATCTTCTACACTCTCAAACTGAGGATCTTCGGCAGTTAAGTATATATAATTAGAATATTTACCAACTATTTCTCCAAAATCCTTTCTTCTTGCATATGCTTTTCCTCCAGGTCCTCCTCCTACAGAGATTATTTTCCTTCCCGAATAATCTAAAATAAGCGATTCATATAACTTAGTGAAACTAAGTTTATTATGTGCATAATCTACTATAACAGTAATACCGTCTTTTTCAAACACATTCATTCTGCCTTTTACTTCTGTATTTTCTATACCATATGCAATATCTTCATCACTTACTCCAAGCTGTTTTGCAACTACAATTGCTGCAAGTGCATTTTCTACATTAAATCTTCCTTGCATATTAGTTCTAAATTCTTTTTTATAATCACCGTTATTAACATTAAATACTGTATATATTTCATCTTTATGAATATCAGATACATAATAATCTGCTTTTTCATCTGTTCCATAGGTAATTATTTTATCTGCATTTTTTGCAGCATCTATAACAGTTTCATAAAAATCAGTATTTCTATTTATAATTGCAGTTTTAACATTTCTCATAAACTCCAACTTACAATTTAAATAGTCTTCAAAATTTGGATGCTCAGCATCACTTATATGATCTTCTGATATATTTAAAAATACTCCTATATCAAAAATTACATCATTTACTCTTTTTACTTTATACCCTTGAGAAGCTACTTCCATTACGAGTATGGGTATGTTACTTTTATTTGTTTCGTAAAATAACCTGTGTAAATCTGGAGCCTCAGGCGTTGTTAAATGTGACTCTTCGTCTGTTATTCCAGTATATGTATCTATTGTAGAAATTACAGCGCACCTTTTATTTAAATGTTTATTAAGTATATTTTTCAAATAATATGTTGTAGTAGTTTTCCCTTTTGTTCCAGTAAGCCCAACTATTTTTATATTCTTCCATGCAAAATCGTAAAACACATTAGAAATTTTATACATCGCCTCTCTTATATCTTTTACGATTATATATGCTACGTTTTCAGATATATTTTCATAATATGTCTCAGATACATAAACTGTAACTCCTCTATTTACTGCATCTTCCAAATATTCAGATTTAAAAAGCTTTCCTTTACATATAAATAGTGTTTTAGGCTTTATATCTTTAGAATTATATGATAAATGATTAAGTTCTATATCTTCAAACTTTAGATTTCTTGAATATCTGACTACTTGTCCTGCATCTTCCAACACTTTAAATATTTTATCTAACGTTATCACTTAAATACACCTCTATTTTTCTTCTTTTTTATTATACCCAAAACTTAAGAAATTATTTAATATCTCCCATGCCATAAAGCCTGTTATTCCTGTAGCATCATAATCTGGACATAACTCTACTAAATCAAAAGCTTTTACATTAATTTCATTTAATCGTCTTATTACATCTAAAACTTTCATTATCTTTAATCCGTTATATTTAGGTGTACCAACACCTTCTGAATACGCAGCCTCTAAACTATCCATATCAAAAGTTACATATACTCCATCACAGTCTTTAAATACATTCTTAATATATTTAATAACTTCATCTGCGCTCATTGAATTAAATTCATTTGCTGTTATAATGTTTATACCCTTCTCCACTGCAAAATCATGCCATCTTCTATCAACAAATCCTCTTAATCCTATAGCAATCATTTTACTTCCGTCTAAATATCCTTCATTTATTAAATGAGTAAATTGTGTTGAATGACATATTTCTGGTAGATGCTCATCATCTGGCTCTGTATCATTATGTGCATCAAACTGTATAAGACCTATTTTTTTTAAACCAGTCCCTTCTTTTACTCCTTTATATGCACCATAAGTTATACTATGATCTCCACCCAAAATTACAGGAAATGTAACTTTAGAAATCTTAGATACTACGCTTGTTATTTCATTTTGAGTTTTTACACTATTCCCTTTAAATATGTTTATATCTCCTAAATCACAAACATTTAATACATTTGTTTTAGCATATCTACGATTATCATAATCATAGCATTCTTCTTTATCAAATCTTTTCCAAGCTGAGTATTCTCTTATTCTTCTAGGTGCTTTTTTACATCCTTCTCTATAGCTTGCACCTTCATCATATGGTACTCCAATAACTGCAACATCATAATTGTTACATTCGTCTATATTTACATAATCTCCTCCAACAAAAGTTGGAATTCCTGCATAAAATAATTCTTGCTGATTTTCTTTTTTCATTTATATTAACTCCTTTAAAAAATAATCTTTACAAAATAGAATGATATCACTATTTTACATTTAATGCAACATTTTAAGCTTTTTTAACAAAAAATATAGCTTTTTATTTATACTCGTATTCTTTTCTAATATACTTATATTATGTATTGTTATATTAGTTTTTATCATGTTTATACCAATTAAATATAAAAAACTAGCTATACTTGTATAACTAGCTTTTTTAATTATATTTTTATTAACAAAGTTTTACGTTTGATTTTCCAAAAACATTAGTCAAATTTTCTATTAAACTATCATCTATTTCTGTCCACCACTTTTTAGAAAGAAGTTTTAACTCATCTTTTTCTTCAAAATATATGTATATTGGTACGTTACCATCTGTTACAATCACATTAGATATTACTTTATCTAATATTTCTTTTTCATTTACTTCGCCTGATACCTTTATATATATTTTTGAATATTTTCCTAGTTTCCTTATGCTATTTACTAGAATTTTTGCTTTTTCTCCTTCTTTTAAACTTATCTTACCTTTAAGTTCAAACACTTCTCCCACTTTTAAATCTTTTCCATATTTATCATACACTGTAGGAAAAATAACGGCTTCCATACTTCCGTACAAATCTTCTATCAAAAGAAATGCCATTAATTTGTTATTTTTAGTATAAATCTGTTTCATTGAAGATACGATTACACAAATAGTTTGATCTGTTCCATCATATTTTTTTGCAAGTTCATTTCTTTCTATTGTATCTATGCTATCTTCTTCTGATTCTAGATCTTTTGTAGAAACAGTAGATATCTTTTTAATCTCCTTCATATATTCATCAAGTGGATGACCAGATATATATAGTCCCATCATCTCTTTTTCCATATCTAACATTTCTTTTTTAGTAATTTCATTATTACTTTTTTTTATAGAAAGAGAAACTGTATTTTCTTCTTTACTATCTGCTATTGTATCAAAGATATTGACTTGGTTTTTAATATTATTTCTTCTTTCAGAATTTATAGATTCAATTATATTCTCAAAATTTTCTAATAAATCTCTTCTTGTGTATTTTGGCTCTATCTCATCAAAAGCGCCAGCCTTTATCAATGATTCTATACATTTTTTATTTACCTTTTCTGACTCTACTCTTTTTAAAAAATCAATAAATCCTAAATATTTTCCGTTTTGTTTTCTCTCTTTAACTATAGTTTCAATTGCGCCTTCTCCTACATTTTTTATAGAAGCAAGAGCAAATCTTATCTTTGAATTTATTACAGCAAACCTTGCATAACTTTCATTAATATCTGGTCTTAATACTTCTATATTAGATAACTTGCACTCTGCTATATACTCTGGTATCTTATCTAGATTTCCAAGCATACTATTCATAGTAGCCGCCATGAACTCTGCCGGATAATGAGTCTTTAAATATGCCGTCTGATAGGATACTACTGCATAAGCTGCAGCATGTGATTTATTGAATGCATACTTTGCAAATTCTGCCATTTCATCAAATATTTTATTTGCAGAAGTTTCATCTATACCTCTTCTTACAGCTCCATCTATAATATAATTACCGCTTTCATCTTTTAGTCCATTTATAAATATCTGTCTTTCCTTATTCATAACATCTAGCTTTTTCTTTCCCATTGCACGCCTTACTAAATCAGCTCTTCCTAAACTATATCCTGCTAAGTCTCTAAATATTTGCATAACTTGCTCTTGATATACCATACATCCATACGTTACATTAAGTATTGGCTCCAATGCCTTGTGTGTATATTCAATTTCCCCTTTGTTATTTTTATTTTTTATATATCTAGGAATTTGATCCATTGGGCCTGGTCTATATAATGATATCATAACAATTATATCTTCTAAACAGTTTGGTTTTAGTTCTTTCATTACATTTCTAAAACCACCGCTTTCCATTTGAAATACACCGGTTGCTTTACCTTCAGAAAGCATTTTATATACTTCTTTATCATCATATTCCTTACCAAAATCTACATCTATACCGTGTATTTTTTTAACAAGATATATTGCATCAGATATAACTGTTAATGTCCTAAGACCTAAAAAATCCATCTTTAATAATCCTAATTCTTCTAATGTTGTCATTGTAAATTGAGTTGAAATAGCATCTTGATTTAAATATAACGGTACATATGTATCTACAGGATCTTTAGTTATAACAACACCAGCTGCATGGGTTGAAGCATGTCTTGGAAGTCCTTCCATCTTTTTTGCAATATCTATAAGGTTTTTAACTTCTTCATCTGTTTCATATAATGTTTTTAATTCTTGAGAAATATTTAATGCTTTATCTATTGTCATTTTAATCTCTTGAGGTACTAGCTTTGCAACTATATCTGCCTTTTGATAGGATATATCTAATGCTCTTGCTGTATCTCTTATTGCATTTCTTGCTGCCATTGTCCCAAATGTTATAATTTGAGCTACATGGTCTCTTCCATACTTTCTTGAAACATATTCAATAACTTCTTCTCTTCTCTCATAACAAAAATCTACATCAAAATCTGGCATACTTATTCTTTCAGGATTCAAAAAACGTTCAAATATTAAGTTAAATTTAAGAGGATCTATATCTGTTATTCCACTTAAATATGCAGCTATAGATCCTGCTCCAGAACCACGTCCAGGTCCTACTGGTATACCGTTATCTTTAGCATATTTTATAAAGTCAGCAACTATAAGGAAATAGTCTATGTATCCCATTTTCTCTATTACCTCTATTTCATATTTTAATCTTTCTTCCGCCTCTTTATATCTATCTCCCGTATATTTTGACTTTAATCCATCATAGCATATCTTCTTAAAATATTCTAAATGTGATACTCCTTCTCCTACATCAATATGAGGAAGTATAGTATGTCCAAATTCTATTTCTACACTACATCTATCCGCTATCCTCTGAGTATTATCAATTGCTTCTAAAAGGTTTTTAAAAGAGTCTTCCATTTCTTCTTTTGACTTAACGTAAAATTCATTTTTCTCAAATGACATTCTATCTTCATCTGTAATTTTTTTTCTTGTTTGTATACAAAGAAGAACTTCATGTGCATAATAATCATCTTTAGTTAGATAGTGACAGTCATTTGTAGCTACAAGTGGCACTCCTAATTCTTTTGACATTTTTACTAGGTTTTGGTTAACTATCATTTGATCGCTATATTTATTATCTTGTATTTCTAAATAGTATCTATCTTTAAATATCTCTTTATATTTTAAAATAATTTCCTTTGCTCCATTTAAATCTCCTTCTAATATTTTTCTTGGAACAGCTCCTGCTAAGCAACCAGAAAGAACTATAATACCTTCGTTATACTTTTCTAAAACTTCTATATCTATTCGAGGTTTATAATAAAAGCCTTCAGTATATCCTATTGAACAAAGTTTTACTATATTTTTATATCCTATGTTATTCATCGCAAGCAGTATCAAATGGTTTGGCTCAGAGTCTACTTTACCTTCCTTTTCAAGTCTACTTCTAGGTGCAACATATGCTTCCATTCCAAGTATTGGCTTTATTCCATTTGCTTTACATTCTTTATATAATTCTATTACTCCAAACATATTACCATGGTCAGTAATTGCTACCGCATTCATATTTAACTCTTTTACCTTTTTAACTAAATCCTTTATTCTATTTGCGCCGTCTAAAAGACTATATTCTGTATGCATATGTAAATGTACAAAATCCCTAGCCATAAGTTCCTCCCAAATTAAATTTGATAATACTTATTTTCTATATTATATCTTACAATATATCAAAAAACAATAAATAAAGTACTTGATTTTTAAGTAAATTTAATATAAACTATTATTATATTTTTATTTTTATGTTTATGTTAATATATTAAACAGTCTATTTTTTCTAGGAGTGATATTAATGAATAAACTTTATAAAAATGATAAAGAAGGAATAATATCTGGTGTATGTGCCGGAATATCTGACTTAACAAACATAGACGTTACTATTATACGGTTAGTATTTTTTATCCTATCTTGGTGCTATGGAAGTGGACTTCTAGCTTATATACTTCTTGCTCTTTTACTTCCAGATAAAAAATGATATATAACTATATATTACATTGTTAAATCCTCCTTATTTTTATTTGAGTCTTGCAATATTTTTTTGCAGGGCTCATCTTTATATGTGCTATAAACTGTGGTATAATGTTATAGTATCTTATTATAAAATCTTCAAATAATTTTAGGAGGTATATATGAGTAATTTAATTTTGCACTGTCCAAAATGTGGCAAAGAACTGACAAAAGGAACATCAACATTATATGAATGTAATAATTTATCATGTAATTATACTTTAAATGAGGAAAATACCATTGATATTAGTTTTAAAAGCAAAGGTATCTCTAAAGCTCTTTCAAACCTATGCCCTTATCCATTTACTTTTGATAATGTATATTGTTCTTCCATGGAATCATTTATACAATCTCTAAAAGTAAACGATTCGTTTGTGCAAAAAGATGTTTGTTCAAAAACAGGTCCATTTTGTTATAGTATACGAACATTATTTGATGATTGGCGCATTACACAAAAAGTTTTTTGGCAAGGAAAAGAAATAGATAGACATAGCAATAGTTATATAACTCTTTTAAAAAATGCTTATATTTCTTTATACAATCACTCTCCTATATTTTGTTATGCTATAAAAAAAGTAAAAAAAGAAGGCTATAAATTAAAACATTCAATAGGTTGTACAGATAGTAAGGAAACTTTACTTACCCCTAACGAATATATTGATTTACTGTATTATCTTATAAAATAAAAATAGTTACAAAAAACCCTCCCTATAATTTTATAGAGAGGGTTTATATATTCTATACTACATAAAGTGCTAGACGGAAGCCGCCGTCACTGCCGCAACTAGATGGCCTACCGTCGCCACGAAAAGATGCCGGGTAGGAAGAACCGCGGCCCGAGAAGCCACCACCGCGACAAACACGGATACTAGAACTATCGGCCTCCATTGTCCATTCCCACACATTTCCTGCTAAGTCATATATATTCTTTGCTTTCCAATTTTCATGTGCTCCTGTTTTTGCCGGATTATTTGGACTTACACTTGTTCTATCTGTATTATTACTATAATTTCCCCATGACGAACTATCACTTACATTATGCTCACTATCTGCTATAAATCTTAATGTTGCATCCCACTGCACTCCATATATTAATGTCGATTTTACTGACATATTATCTTTATATAAATTCCTTGATAGTTCTACTGCTCCTTTTCCTTGATTTTTACTATCTTGATCTGTTACATCTCCTTCTACTGATGTCATGCTTGGTCCCCATCCTACATAGTTATATACATATGCATCTTGTTTTACTACCATGTTTGTTGTTCCATTTGCCACATTTGTTCTTTCTGTTTCACTTCCTGCTTCATATCTTCCTATATAAAAGCCTCCATATTTTTCTACACTTGCTCTCATTGCTTTATACTCTGCATATTCTCCTGTTAAATCATTTGCTTCTGATATTCCTATATCAGTGCTATATGAATATGGCTCTGTAAAAATTGATGATAAACCAGATGTTGGGACATTATTTGACCATGCTGTCCTTGTAAACTCAGATATATCTACTGGCACCCATACAAATTGATTCCTTGTTGTTTTGGCATCTACATCTGTTGAAACTTTCTCCGTTCCTTCATATATTACTAAGCCTCCTGCTATTGTGTTTTCTCCTTCTATGTCTGATGCTACAAATCCTTCTGGCACTGTTGCTGTTGACATTTTACCTGAATCATCTACATATACTAATTGTAAATCTTCATCACTAAATCCTTGTGCTTTTAACTTTTCTTTTACATATTCATCTGCACTTTTTGTCTCCCCGTCCATCTGCCTTGCTAATGTCCATTCTCCGTATGCTACATTTGCTGCTTCTTTTAGTGTTGCTTTATCACTCTTATCTGTTGCCTCTGTTGCTCTTCCGATGGCTCCGCTATTATTTAATGCTAAGATTATTGCTCCTGCTAAGATTATCATTATTATTATTGTTATTACAAGTACTATTAATGATATTCCTTGTCTTTGTCCTTTTTTCTTTTCCATTTTCATATTCCTCTCTTTCTTTATTTTTAATTATATTAACATGACTTTTTATCATGTTTATATCTTCTTAAATGCAAAAAAGCTAGCTATACTTTTTATTTAGTATAACTAACTTCTCTATTTATATTTTCGGCTGTGTTTTGAGTGCAAAAACCTATATCTAGATTATTTCTAGATTGTACTTGTGTGTGTGTGTGTGTGTGTGTGTGTGTGTGTGTACTCCCACAACTCTTTTGCGCTCTTTAGTTAACATTTATTTTCCCTCTTTTCTTATTTTTACTATTTAATAGTACTCTATATTTTTTACTATGTCAAGCGTTCAATTTTAATTGCTAATTTTACTATTTAGATATTTCTTTATTTCTTTTACCTCATTACTAGTTGGTGGAGTAATATTAATAAACTCATTATTTAATCCGAGTTCTTTCCATTTATATTCTCCCATTTTATGATATCCAAGAACATCAATTTCCAATATGTTTTTCATGTTACTTTTAATTAGTCTTAATCCGTTTATTGTTTCTTCTGAATCATTTATTCCTTTTACATATACATATCTAATAATGGTTTGGATATTTTTTTTATTTAAATACTCTGCAAATTTTATGGTATTTTTATTGCTCTTACCTGTAAGATTAATATGTTTTTTTTCATCAATTTCCTTAATATCCAATAATGCTAAATCAGTATATTTTAAAAGCTCATCTATTTTTTTTAAACACATACTAGATTCCATGTCTATATCTCCTGCTGTATCAAGAGCAGTACTAATATTATTTTTTTTTGCTAATTTAAAAAGTTCTATTAAAAAATCTATTTGAAGTAAAGGCTCTCCTCCAGATACTGTAAGCCCTCCTTTTGACTTGTCATAATATACTCTATATTTATTTATTTCGTTTATTATTTCTTCTTCAGTATATTCTTTTCCTCCTTCTTTAAACCAAGTATCTGGATTATGGCAAAATTTACATCTAAAATTACAACCTTGCATAAATACTACAAATCGTATCCCTGGTCCATCTACTGTTCCAAAAGTCTCAAAAGAGTGTATTCTTCCAATCATATTTATTCCTCTTTACCCTATATAATATTATCTCCGGTACCTATTCTATCATAAAAAGTACGAGAAATTACTTCCATCTGATGTTTTCTAGATAATCTAGTAAAATTAACAGCATATCCACTTACTCTTATTGTAAGTTGTGAATAAAGCTCAGGATGCTCCATTGCATCTATAAGGGTCTCTTTATTTAACACATTTACATTAATATGATGTCCTGTATCTTTGAAATATCCATCCAGCATACTCACTAAATTATCTATTTGCCACTCTTCTGTCTTTCCAAGTGCAGATGGAGTTATAGAGAAAGTATATGAAATTCCGTCCATACTATCTTCATAATCTAGTTTTGCGACCGAAGAAAGTGCTGCAAGAGCTCCATTTTTTTCTCTTTCATGCATTGGATTTGCACCAGGTGCAAAAGCTTCTCCTTTTTTTCTACCATCTGGAGTATTACCTGTTTTTTCTCCATAAACAACATTTGAAGTAATAGTAAGTATAGACATTGTTTGTTCACTATTTCTATATGTTTTATATTTTTTTAGTTTGTCCATAAACATTTTTTGAACATACTCTGCAATCTCATCTACTCTATCATCATTATTCCCAAACGTTGGGAATGTCCCTTCCACTTTAAAATCAATAGCTATTCCATTTTCATCTCTTATAGGTTTAACTTTTGCATACTTTATAGCACTAAGAGAATCAGCTACAACTGAAAGTCCTGCGATACCGGTTGCCATTGTTCTATATACATCTCTATCATGAAATGCCATTTGAATTTTTTCATAACAGTATTTATCATGCATATAATGAATAACATTTAGTGTATTTATATATAATCTTGAAAGCCACGTTAAGATTTCATCATATCTTTCCATCACTTCATTATAGTCTAAATATTCTCCTGTCAATTCTGGTAGTTTTGGACCAACCTGCTTTCCTGAAACTTCATCTTTACCTGAATTTATAGCGTATAGTAAGGCTTTAGCTAAATTACATCTAGCTCCAAAAAACTGCATTTGTTTTCCTACTCGCATTGCAGATACACAACAAGCTATTGCATAATCGTCTCCATAATATTGTCTCATTAAATCGTCATTTTCAAATTGTATAGCACTTGTCTCTATTGAAACTTTAGCGCAATATTTTTTAAAGTTATTAGGCAAATTTTCAGACCAAAGTACAGTTAAATTTGGCTCTGGTGCTGGGCCTAAATTATATAAAGTATTTAGTATTCTATATGAGTTTTTAGTAACTAAAGTTTTTCCACTTAACGTCATCCCTCCTATAGATTCAGTAGTCCAAGTAGGATCTCCTCCAAACAAATTATTATACTCTTTTGTCCTTAAAAATCTTATCATTCTTAGCTTTATTACTAGTTGATCTATTAATTCTTGAGCTCCTTTTTCATCAAGTATACCTTTATCCATATCTCTTTTAATAAATATATCTAAAAATGTAGATATTCTACCTATACTCATAGCCGCACCATTTTGTTCTTTTACAGCTGCTAAATATGCAAAATATGTCCATTGCACTGCCTCTTTTGCATTTTTTGCAGGATATGATATATCAAAGCCATATATACTACCTAATTCTTTTAATTCATTTAACGCCTTTATTTGATCTGATATTTCCTCTCTTAATCTAATTGTTTCTTCATCCATTACATCAAGTTCTAAGGATAATAGTTCTTCTTTCTTCTCTTCGATCAAAAAGTCTATTCCATATAACGCAAGTCTTCTATAGTCTCCAATTATTCTACCTCTTCCGTACGCATCAGGAAGACCTGTTATAATACCAGATTTTCTTGCAAGTCTCATCTCAGTAGTATATACGTCATAAACCCCTTGATTATGTGTTTTTCTATATTTAGTAAATATTTCTTTTATGTTCTCGTTTAGTTTTTTCCCATACTCTGTCACTGATGATTCAACCATTCTTATTCCACCAAAAGGCATTATAGCTCTTTTTAATGGACTATCTGTTTGAAGACCAACAATAAGTTCTAGGTTTTTATCTATATATCCTGGTCCGTGTGATGAGATTGTTGAAATTATATCTGTATCTACATCTAAAACACCGTCATTATCTAGCTCTTGTTTTAATAATTCCTTAACCTTGTCCCATAATTTTTTTGTGTTTTGAGTAGGTTTTTCTAAAAATTCATAATCACCTTCATATGGTGTATAGTTAGATATTATAAAATCTCTAACGTCTATTTCTTCCATCCATTTTCCATCATTAAAACCTTTCCAAGCATCATATAACATATCTTTATCCATAATACCACTCTCCTTAAATTCATAAAATGTGGCAATAAATATATTATACCTATTGTCACATTTATATTTGATTTTCTTTTATATAACTTCGTTAACTTCTTTTTCCTCTATATTATTTTCCGAACTTTTTTCTTCAACATCAGAAGCACTCTCTTCTTTATCGTTTTCCTCTTCTTCACAAATATATTTTTGAAGTTCTTCTTGTAAAATTTCTTTGGTTTTATCAGATGAACTTGTTTCATACGATTTTCTTAATATAAATTCATCTATTGTCTCATCTTGAAGCGCCTTAGAATATTCTAAATATTCGTCTTCTATTTTAATTGTTCTATGAACATCATTTACCATAGTCTTTATTTTCTTATCATATATTTGTTTATAAAAAGAAATATAATCTGAAACATTAATACTTTGTCTTTCTAAAGACTCTTCATACACATTTTGTATCTTTTCAAATATTTTATCCACAATTTTAAAATATCTATATGCATTTTTACATATATTAATGATTAAATCATATTGGTAATTTAATTCATCGATATCTGATTCTATACCGTTTATTGTTGATTCTATGACAAGTTCTATTATTTCTTTTTCATCATCTGGTAATTTTGATATATCATAATTATCATTTATATAACTTACATACTCATCTAAATAATTAAATATTTGATCATAACACTCTTCTGAATATTCATTCTCTTTAATTTTAGTATCTATATCTTCAGCACATTTAATTACTTGATTATATCTTAAATTTTTTCCCTCATCTTTTATATTTTGTTTAACTGTTCCTATAGCTCCTGAAATAATAAGAAGCATATATTTTAAATCTTCTCTGTTTTTAAACCTTATTTTTGTTATTCTATCATATTCCATCTCTAAAAATTCTTTTTGAAGTGTCAATCTTTGTGTTTTATCAGTAGAATTAATATTCTCAATTATTTCATCAGAATATGATAATTTCAAGTCATACATTGTCCTTTGCATTATATCATATTGATATTTAACATAAATAATTTCTCTTAATATATTTTCTTGATATACTCTTTGATCATCCCTATCAGTATTTTTTATTACTTCAAGATGCTCATCTATAGCTCGGTTCATTTTGCCCATGTTTACCATTATTACTACGCTTTGTATTATTTTATCTAATATATTTACCTTTTTTGCAGAACTTACTACTATATCTGACAAACTGTTCCCCTCCTCAATAATAAGCACTATACATTCTGCAATTATTATATAATAAAATTAAATAATTTCAAGTCTTTTTACTTATTTTGTAACATATTTATTACATATTTTTATCAATACTTTTATAGTCCTAGAAACTTCTAGATTCTATTGTCAATTTAGTATGATAATCTATTATTTACAAATTTTACAAATTTTACCATGTAGATTTTTCATTTATATACAAAAAAGCTAGCTATGTTTAAACTGAAAGTTTATTACATAACTAACTTTATATTTTTGCATTATAGTATATTTATTATGTACTATTTTTTAATACAACACAGATGTATTTTATGTAACTTGCATTATTCTACCACAAGCAATTCTTTCTCCTGAATTACCTGCCGGTTCCGTTACCAAATCATCTCTGTTTTTGTGAACTATTATCGTATGATTTACCACTTTATCTGGAGAAAATCTACTTGTAAAAAATTCCATATATGCATACCCGTTATTAGAATATATTATTGGTAGATCTCCTAAATGCTGAGGGTGTTCATCGTTTTCTGGATTTAAATGTCCTCCAGCTGTTTCAAAAGGAGACTTTCCCTCTTCTTCTATACAGCCTTCTCCTTCGTGTATATGAAATCCAAAAAAATTATTTTTATGCTCATTTGGAAGCCCCTCAATTTCAACTTTTACTATACTTCCTTCTTTAAATGTATAAAACTTAACTTTTCCCTTTATATTGCTATGTTTACTATTCCCTCGCAACTCGGCTATAGCGTACAATAAATAATCACCTCTATAGCATAGATTTCTATTTTGCAATCTACTATCACCTCCATATTAATTAATATGAAATTATATTTAGTGTTATTCAACACATTGTTAAATTATAAAAATATATGGTCATTATAAATGAGATTAAAAATTTAATTTAAGTGATTAAACCACAGTTTTCTAGATATTTTTCTTTCTAAAAACATTTTATAGGAATTTTTATTAAATTTCAATGAAAGTATATAGTTTTTTTTGATTATATAGTATAATTTTAATATAAAATTACTAAGAAGTTTACCAATGAATAAAGGTTAAAAAATAGTTTACCCATTGCATTAAATAAGAAAGGAGAAAAGCATATGAAACTATTTAGAATATCAAAAGTAATATCAATTATATGTAGTATAATAGGATTAATTTTATCATCATATGGTTTAATAATTGGTCTACAAAGTATTGGCGCAGATGGTTTGGGACAAATAGGAGTTATATTTATAATACCTTCTATTATTGCATTACTTGTAATTGTATTTGATTTCTTAATAACATTAGATAAAATTAAGAAAGGATTAATATATTCTTGTATTAATAGCATAATTAAACTTATTATTATAGGATGTTTCATTCCAAGTACAATCCATGAGTATAAGTATGAAATAAACTACGGAGTATCCAATTTTGATTTTAATTTAATTGTAATTGTTGCATTAACAATAATTACAATTCCATCTATTTTAAATATAATTAAATTATTTAAGTTAAAAAACAAGTAATTAAAATAATTTGAAACAAATTATATAAACTTCTCTAAACTAAATACATATCTTAATATTTTATTACATTGAAAGACAGTGATTAGATTTCATTGTCTTTTATCATTTTTACTAAATTATTTAATTTATTATTTCTTTTTCTCAATACTATTATCTCAACTTATTATATTGTAGTTGGGAGGATATCCGACATAAGAATTTATGCGGGAGTACAAATAAGGGCTACGCTTTTGCAGTCCAATTTTTACATATAAATTAATTCATTTAAGATAATTTCTTCAGCCATATTTTTATAATTATTCATTAATTTTGTCCATTCTAATTGGTTTGTTTCTTTACTTTTTTCAGATAGTGTAATTAATAGCCAGAAAGAGAACATTATTTTAAACAAAAGAAAAACTCACGAACATTTTACAGTCCGTAAGTTGTATTCATTTGGAGCTGATGGTCAGAATTGAACTGACGACCTATTGATTACGAATCAATTGCTCTGCCAACTGAGCTACACCAGCATTTATAGTAAATTATATCATTTTATTAATTATTGTCAATAAAAAAATAGCAAGCCATAAAATTGCAAGCCATAAAATTGAAGGCCGCTATTTTTTTATCTATTATTATTAATATTGTCTACCTGTATAAACCATATGTTTTGCCTCTTTTCCACATATTGCACATTTATCTCCTATATGTTCTTCTTCAAAAGGTATACATCTAATTGTTGATGATGTTTCTTCCTTTATTTTATCTTCACAATCTCTATTTCCACACCACATTATTTTTACAAATCCTTGATCTTTTTCAAATATACTTTTATATTCTTCTATATTTTTAGCAATGAATGTATGCTTCTTCCTATTTTCTAAAGCCATATTATACATATTAGTTTGTATATCTTTTAATAGATTATCTATCTCTTCTTCTACATTTTTTAAGTCTACAGATATCTTTTCAAATGTATCTCTTCTAAATAATATACATTCATTTTTTTCTATATCTTTTGGTCCTATTTCTAGTCTTACAGGAACACCTTTTAATTCCCAATGATTACATTTATATCCTGGTGTATATGAGTCTCTTATATCTAATTCCACTCTAAATTTTTTCTTTAATCTTTCCCCTAATTTATTTACTTCTTCAATAACTCCTTCTTTGTGTTGCGCAAATGGTACTATTACAACCTGAATTGGAGCAATCATTGGTGGAAGTTTTAATCCTCTATCATCACCATGAGTCATTATAATACCACCAATAGAACGAGTTGACACTCCCCACGAAGTTTGGAATGGATTTTTCTGTTTTCCATCCCTGCCTTGATATTTTATATCAAATGCTTTTGCAAATCCATCTCCAAAAAAGTGTGATGTTCCAGATTGTAGTGCCTTACCGTCATGCATTAAAGCTTCTATAGTATATGTGCTTTCTGCTCCAGCAAATTTCTCTTTATCAGACTTTTTACCTTTTATAACTGGTATTGCTAAATAATTTTCAAAAACATCTGCATAAATATTAAGCATTTTAATAGTTTCTTCTTTTGCTTCTTCCTCTGTTTCATGAAGAGTATGCCCTTCTTGCCATAAAAATTCTGTTGTTCTTAAAAATGGTCTTGTTGTTTTTTCCCATCTTACCACATTTGCCCATTGATTTATAAGAAGTGGCAAATCTCTATATGACTTAATCCATTTAGAATACATAGTCGATATAATAGTTTCTGATGTTGGTCTTATGCATAATCTTTCAGACAGTTTCTCTGATCCACCATAAGTTACCCAAGCAACTTCTGGTGCAAAACCTTTTACATGCTCTTTTTCTTTATTTAATAAGCTTTCTGGTATTAATATTGGGAAGTATGCATTTTTATGTCCTGTTTCTTTAAATTTTTTATCTAATACAGCTTGAATATTTTCCCATATTTCATATCCATATGGTCTTATAACCATAAATCCTTTAATTGGTGCATAATCAACTAATTCTGCTTTTATAATAATATCTGTATACCATTTTGCAAAATCCTCATCCATTTTAGTTAAATCTTTAACAAATTCTTTATCCATTTTTCTATCTCCTACATAATATATTTTCATTATAGCATATTAATAAATATTAATATACATATATACTAATTTTTTAAAAAAATATAAAGCTGGAAAACCAGCTTTACAAAGTTACACTATAATTGTTCTTTAGGTCCTTCAACAGAACTACCTAGTTCAAAAGACTCTTTTATTTTTTCTTCTATTTCATTGTCTACTAAATTGTGATCTAAATCTTGGGCTAATACTAATTCGCTAATTAATATTTCCTTTGCCGATGTTAACATTTTCTTTTCACCAGTTGAAAGTCCTCTTTCCATATGTCTATGAGAAAGATCTCTTACAACATCTGCAAGTTCTAGTATATCTCCTGATTTTATCTTATCGACATTTGCCCTATATCTTTTACTCCAATTATTTTCATGTACATATGCTTGCTTTGGTTTTTCTAAAACTTCAAATACCTTTTCTGCAATACTTCCGTCAGAAACTTCTCTTACCCCAACATTTGCTGCTGTTTTAGTGGGCACCATAAGCTTCATATCATTCATTGGCATTTTTATTATATAATATTCTGATTTATCACCAAACATTTCCTTTTCTTCTATTGATTCAATTGTTCCTGCGCCATGCATTGGATACACTACTTTATCTCCTATATGAAACATATTCCGTCCCCCATTCTGTACTTCAAACTACATTTATATTATAACACATAAAAGCAGAAAAGTAAATGTTTTTTGAGTTTTTATTACATTTGAATTGACATTTATACAGCATATATAATAAAAATATTTCGGTTATTTTTTATTTAAATTTACTACTTTACTTGCTATATTATTCCTAAATATTTCATCATGTTCAACAAAAATAATAGTAGGGCAATACTTTAATATAGCCTCTTCTATTTGCAATCTTGTTGGAATATCTATGTAGTTTAATGGTTCATCCCAAACATATATATCTGCTGATTCTGTTATACTTTTGGCCATTAGGACTTTTTTCTTTTGTCCCTCACTAAAATCTTGTATATCTTTTTCAAATTCCATGCTCGAAACTCCCATTTTTGAAAGCATAGCTTTAAATATTCCCTCATCAATTTTACTTTCTTTTGTAAATCTTTTTAATGTTCCCTTTAAATTCTCTGTTGTTTGAGATATATATGATATTTTTAAATCCTGTGCTCTCTTAAAAGAACCATTAAATTGTATATTTTCTCCTAAAATAAGTTTTAATATACTAGATTTTCCAGCTCCATTTTTACCTACAATAGCCACTCTATCTCCATTTTTAACTTCAAATGAAATAGGAGCAAATATTTCTTTATCACCATATTTTATTTGAAATTTATCTGCAATTACTAATGTATTCTTTCTGTTTATAAGTGGTTTTATTGTAAGAACATCATTTCTATCAATATTATTTAACAGCTTAGCTTTTTCTTCTATATTCTTTTCAATTCTTTTTTCTATAACTTTAGATTTTTTCATCATCTTAGCTGATTGATGACCTATATATCCCCTATCCACTCTCAAACCAGAATTATTTGTCCCATACTTTGTTTTTTCTATTTTATCTGCCCAGTTAGCTGTATTACTAGAAGCTATTTCTAATCTGCTTATTTCTTTTCTTAATTTTTCATTTTGAGTTTTTTCAAAATAATTTTGTCTATCTCTATTTTCTTTCCAAGAACTAAAATTACCTTTTTGCAGTTCTATATTAGTGTTATTTATAGATATAATATGATCAACAACTTTATCTAAAAAAATTCTATCATGTGAAACTAAAACAAATCCTTTTTTCTTATTTAAATATTTTATTAGATTTTCTCTTGTTTCTATATCTAAGTGATTTGTCGGCTCATCTATTAATAAAAAATTATTTTTCTTTAAAAATAAACTTACCAACAGAATTTTTACTTGTTCTCCACCACTTAAAACTTCATATTTTTTATAAAGAATATCACTATCTGTATTGAGTAGATTTAATTCTTTAATTATTTCCCATTCTTCTATATTATTAGAGATTTCTTGTATTATTTCTATTGCCATTTTCTCTTTATCTTTTACTTCAAAAGGGAAATAATCCACATCTACTGTTTTTGTTATTTGTCCTTTATATTCATATTTTCCTAAAAGCAGTTTTAATAGTGTTGTTTTTCCTTTTCCATTCCTTCCGATTAATCCTAACTTCCAATCTGTATCTAAATTAAAAGAAACATTTTCAAATACGTTGTTCATACTATCATCATATCCGAAAGTTAAGTTACTTATTTGTATCATTGACAATTTAATCACCTTCTAATTAAAATCATATATAATTTCATTTTTTATTGTTATACACATATTACATTATATCATAATTTTAAATAATTTAAACTTTATGACTTTTTCTAAACTAATTAAATATTTATAGATTACTTTTAATATATTAATCGATATATTAAACTTCCCTTTTTATATTGTTTATTTTAACTATAATGGTTTAATTAATTTTACATATTGTATATTGAAAATTACTCTACTTGTATAGTATAATTTTTAAGAAATTAAAACAAATTAAATTGTTAATTAATCAAAAACTATAATCTACTTATCTATTATACTAGAGAAATAAATTCTAAAAATTGAAGGTGAAATGAAAGTGTTAAAAATAAGGCAAGAAAATGAAAATGATTATGAAGAAGTATATACTGTTATAAAAAAGGCATTCGAAACAGCAGAACATAGTGATGGAAACGAACAAGAATTAGTTATTAAATTAAGAAAAAGTAAATCATTCATTCCAGAATTATCGTTGGTTGCAGTAGATAATAATAAAATTATTGGATACATTTTATTTACTAAAATTAAAATTGTTAATAATACAGAATTAGCACTTGCTCCATTAGCAATATTACCAGAATATCAAAGAAAAGGTATAGGAACAAATTTGATAAAAAAAGGACATGAAATTGCAAATCAGTTAAACTATAATTATTCAGTTGTTTTGGGTAATGATAAATACTATCATAAATTAGGGTATATTCCTGCAAGTAACTATAATATTAAAGCACCATTTGAAGTTGAAGATAACTATTTTATGGCAATAAAGTTAAATCAAAATGCAAAAGCAATATATGGAATTGTTGAATATGATAAAGCCTTCGGAATATATTAAAATTTCAACTTATATGTTAAATATTAAAAACAAAAATGTAGACTTATTGATGATTTCTAACATTTCAACGGTTACTTTAGATTAAACAAAAAACTCACGACCACTTCTATGAGTTGTAAGTTATATAATTTGGTACCGATGGTGGGACTCGAACCCACATGGTTTCCCTCACGATTTTGAGTCGTGTGCGTCTGCCAGTTCCGCCACATCGGCATATATTTTATGCTAATACATATTAGCATAAATTTAATAAAAAGTCTATATAAATATTATTAATTTTCTATTTTGATAACTTCATTAATTATCTCTTCAAAAATTATTTCGTTTTTTATTTTATCTATATAGGTTTCATCTCTTTCTATAATTTTTGTAAGCAATTTAATTGCTTTTGCATTTCCCTTAATCGCGACATAACTTTTTGCTAAATTATATTCTGCTTTATATTTAAAATCACTACTCTGTTTAGCTATAATTAAATCCTTAATACTAGTTTCATAATCGCCTTTTAAATAATTTATTATTCCTAGATTAAACCAAGCTGCATAAAGTTTATTATTAAGCTCTATGGCTTTATTATAGCATTCTTCCGCTTTATTTAAGTCTCCTAAACTATAGTAATAAATATTAGCTAAATTATACCATACTTCTTCATCAGCTTCATCTTTATTTATAATCTCATTATATAAAGCTATAGCCTCTTTATATCTACCTATTTCAGAATATGTAATTGCTAAAGCTATTTTCGCTTCTTTAAATTCACTATTAATCTTAAGTGCATTACTAAACATTACAATTGCTGTATCTTTTTTGTCTGATGCATTAAGTGTGAGCCCCAGTTCATAATATGCCATAAAATTATTCTTGTCAAGCTCTATTGCCTCAATTAACATATCTCTTGAATCTAAATATCTTTTCTCTTTTCTTAGACATCTTCCTAAAATATAATAATTATTTGATGTTATATTTTTCTTATTTGTTCTAATACTATGTATATATAACTTTGCGGCTATATCATATCTTCCCATGTTATAATACATTTTTCCGAGAATGCATACTATTTTTTGCTTTATAGATATATTATTATAATTTATATATACTTCTATTAGAGGAATAATATACATAAAAGCAAAAAATACTATTTGTAATAAGTTACCTATTTTTAAATTTACTATATCTTTTATAAAATATAATATAGCAAAAACTATATTTAAACATATCGTTATAATACATACTATATTTCTGCTCTTTAAACATAATTTTAAATATAGTATTAATAAAATAAACCAAGTAAGAATTATAACTACATTTTCAAACCACATAAACTCTACCTCAATTTTTATATATTATATAATAAATGCGTATATTTTGCAAATTTTATTAACTTTTTTACATGCATTATTGATATGCAAAATATATTTTAGTATAATATTTTTTAGGAAGTGATAATATTGAGTAATACAAATATTGATTTAAGTAAAATAAATAAAATCCATATGATTGGTATTGGTGGCATTAGCATGAGTGGTATTGCTATAATGCTAAAAAAATCTGGATTTAATATTTCAGGTTCTGATACTGCTGAAGGAGACATGATTAAAATCTTAAGAGAAGAAAATATACCTGTGTTTATAGGTCACAATAAAGAGCTTATTAAAAATGCAGATTTAGTTGTGTATACTGCTGCAATAAAAGATACAGATGAAGAATTTATGGAAGCAAAACGATTAGGTATACCTACACTTGAAAGAGCTCCTTTCCTAGGTATTTTACTTAAAAAGTATAATAAACCAATATGTATAGCAGGAATGCACGGAAAAACAACAACTACATCTATGATTGCTAGTGCGTTTATACACTTAAATACTAATCCTACTGTACTTGTAGGATCTAAATTAAAGGAACTTAATAATTTAAACTATCTTATCGGTAAAAATGATTATTTTGTTTTAGAAGCATGCGAATATGTAGATAGCTTCCTTAACTTTCCACCAGAAACAGCAGTAATACTAAATATAGAAGAAGAACACTTAGACTATTTTAGTGGTATAGATCAAATAAAAGAATCATTTATTAAATTCATATCTATGCTACCTAAAAATGGTAAACTAATAATTAACAAAGATGATGAAAATTGTATTGATGTTATTAATCACCTAAATACATTTATTAATGAAAATAATATAAATGTACTTACCTATTCTTTAAAAGATAAAAATGCTAATTTATTTGCTGATAATATCACTTTAAATGATAATGGTTGCTACAAATACGATTTATATATAAATTCTAAATTTATTGCTAATATCTCATTAAATGCTCCTGGAAAACATAACGTATCAAATAGCCTTGCAACATTTGGAACTGTCTATAGTAATAATTTAGATGTACTCTCTGCTAAAGATAGTATAGAGATGTTTACAGGAGCAAGTAGAAGATTTGAATATAAAAAGACAATACAAAATAATGTAACGATATATGATGATTATGCACATCATCCTACAGAAATAGAAGCCACTTTAGAATCAGCTAAAAATAAATCAAAGAATAAAGTTATTGTTGTATTTCAACCCCATACTTACTCTAGAACAAAATTATTATTTGATAAATTTTCACATGCGTTTAATAATGCAGATATAGTTATTTTAACTGATATATATGCTGCAAGAGAAATTGATGACGGTACCATTTCTTCAAAAATGCTTGCAGATAGGTTAATACAAAATGGAGTAAATGCAATGTATATAAGTTCATTTGAAGAAATAGCAAATAAAATAAAAGAATTAGTAGAGCCAAACGATATTGTCCTTACAATAGGCGCTGGTACTATAACTAAACTAAGCGATTTATTATAATTAGCCCATTATACAAAGAAGCAATCAATTTAAGTGATTGCTTCTTTTATATTACTAAATATATTTTTTATAAATTGAATTGTTTTCCTAGATGACTCTTCTGTAGTGTCCTTTACATTCTCTCCAAAACTATTTCTTAAAAATATCATAGATATAAAAGATAGTAAGACATCTATTATAAACAATGTTGATAAAATATAAAATAAAATATTTATAGTTCTAATAGATAATTTGTCTAATAGGCTCATAAAAAATGGATTAACTACGTATATTATAAGTGCTCCAAGTATTCCAAATAGGACTGTATTTTCTAAACAAATTCTTCCATTTAAATTAATTAAACTATTTGAATAATCCCACCATCTAGTATTGAATGCTACTTCTAATAAATAACTTGTAATATATTCTAATAAAGAACATATAACCATACTAAGTATAACTAAAAGTATTGGTTTATCCTTAAATCTTTCTAATAAAAGGAGCATTAATATACATCCAACTCCATAAATAGGAAGATATGGCCCTATGAGAAAGCCCCTGTTTATAAATTTATGATGGCAAATAAGTGCAAGTATTACTTCCATTATCCAACCTACTATAGAATACATCATAAATAGCAAAAAATATTTTTTTAACTTTAATTTTTTCATAAGTATTTATCCCCCTTTACATTAATGGAGCAAACAATCTTAACACTCGTCCTATAATTTTTTTAAATACACTATATTTTCTATGGTTTTCTAATGTTATCAACTCACAATCTTCCAGTGTATTTTTATAATCATCTTCTATATCTTTAATAACTTTACTTTTATACATATACGCTGCACATTCAAAATTAAGATATAAACTTCTATAGTCTAAATTTATAGTTCCAACTACTGCTTCTTCATCATCACTAATAAAAACTTTAGCATGTACAAATCCTGGCGTATACTCATATATTTTTACACCTGCCTCTAGTAACTCTTCATAATATGTTCTAGCAAGTAAATATGTATATATTTTATCGGGTATATGAGGCATTATTATAACTGTTTCCACTCCCCTTTTTGCCGCATATTTTAATGCCATCATCATTTCATTATCTAATATAAGATAAGGAGTCATGATATGAATATATTTTTTTGCAGTATTAATTATATCCATATATACCTGTTCTGCTATGGTATATTCATCATATGGGTTTTCTCCATATGGAAGTACATATGAACCATCATCATGATGTGCAAATTCACTATTATTTTCATTTATATACTGCTTATAGTCCTCTAAGTTCTTCTCTTCTATATTCCACATCTGCAAAAACATTATAACAAAAGTCTTAACTGCTTCACCCTTTATCATTATAGAAGTATCTTTCCAGTGACCATATTTTTCGTATTCGTTAATATATTCATCTCCTATATTAATTCCACCAGTAAATGCTACTTTTCCATCTATTACAACTATTTTTCTATGATCTCTATTATTCTGACAAGTAGATATTACTGGAACTATTGGAGAAAATATTTTACATTTTATTCCCTTATTTATTAATATATCTGGGAAACTCCAAGGAAGCATAGTTAAAGAGCACATACCATCATACATTATTCTAACTTCTACGCCTTCTTTTACTTTTCTTTCTAGAATCTTCAAAATTGTATTCCACATTTTGCTTTTTTCTATTATAAAATATTCCATAAATATATACTTTTCTGCCTTTTCAAGTTCTTCGATTAAGCTTTTAAATTTAGCCTCACCTATTGGAAAATATTCAACACTAGTATTTTTATATATAGGAAAGCTACCTGTATTATTCATATACCTGGCCAAATTAAATACTCTACTGCTTTTATTTTCTATCTCTTTTAAAATACTTTCATCTTGCATTAAATCAGGTTTCATTTCTTGTTCTATTTTCTTTATTTTTTTATTTATTCTTTTTGGCGTTTGCTGAGTTTTTATGAATAAATACATTACAACTCCAAAAAATGGGAAAACCAAAACAGGAACAATCCAGGCAAGCTTAAATGCTGGATTTTGTTTAGCATTTATTATATATATAACTATAATTGCACTAAGTACTACAAAACCTGTAAAAATATACCCAATATATTCTTGATAAAATTTATAACTTACGTATAGAATTGATATTTGCAAACATAAAGCAACTAAAGCTATTGTTGTTCTACCAAATATTATTTTAAATAGTTTTTCTAATAATTTCATTAAGTTCTCCTAAAATACATTAATTACATTACAAATATAGTATACAACATTCGACAATATTTTGCAAATAATTTATTTACATAATTTATATAACAAAAAATGTACTATATTTATAGTACATCTATTTAATCCTAGCTTTCTTGTTTGCTATCTGCTTCCATCTCTAATTCTCTTTGCTTTTTTATCCATTCTTCCATTTTATATTTTCTTTTCAAAATTATTTTCGGATTTTTCATATAAATATATCCTATTATTGAAACAATACATGCACCTATTGCATCGACAAATAAATCTGTCATTGTATCTATAAGTCCATCCTCCCCTGGCAATCTAAATTTTTGCATGTTAAGGCCAAATAGTCTATCTCCTGCAAATTCAAAGAATTCCCAAAACACACCCATTGAAAGAGCAAAACAAAATGCAAATAAAGCTATAAAAAACGGACTTAATTTTGTTTGCTTTATATGAGTCTTATTTAAGAAATATACAAACATAAAACCTATAATTCCTAATACACTGCCAGATATACAATGAAGCATATTATCCCACCAAGGTATTTTATAATAGAAATCATGTAATTCTCCTAAAAACTGAGCTGCAAATATAAATAAAGTTATAATTATCTGGAGTCCTGATGGTAAATACACTCTAAATCTTTTCTTTAAAATACTAGGATAAAAAGTCATAACAAAAGTAAGTATCCCTACAAAAGTATTTTGATATTTCTTAGCAAATATGCTTTCAATTATCGCTAAAACTAATAATACCCTAATTATCCAGCTTATAATCTCATTAATTTCAATTTTTTTCTTATCTGACTTCATATAATAGCACGTCCTTTCTAGTAATATAATATATACATTTATTTAATTTTTACTTAAAGTATATTTTCTTTATATCTTTTTATCTTCATTGTAGTAGTCTTTTCAAATTCTTTATCTCTTAATTCTAAATTCTTTATTCTTTTATACACTACAAGTCCTTCATTTACTTTTTTAATACCTTTCCAAATAAGATTTTTTATATCTTCATCAGATATCTCTCCTATCTCATCTTTTATCTTATCTCTATCAGGTATAACTTGAACTGAAAGAATTATATCCGATTTTTCTTTTTTACCATAAACCATTGATTCTTTTACATACTCTAAATCATTTATTAAACCTTCTATTTCTTCTGGATATACATTTTTACCATTTTTAGTTATTATAACATTTTTCTTTCTACCTGTTATATGAATATAACCCTCATCATCTATATATCCTAAATCTCCTGTATAAAAATATCCGTCTTTAATAGCTTCTTTAGTTGCCTTTTCATTTTTATAATAACCAAGCATTACATGTTTACCTTTTGTAACAATTTCACCGATACCTTCACTATTTTTATTAACAATTTTTACATCTGTATTGAATAATGGCAGACCTGCTGCATCATCTTTAGGACAAGTATTAGGATTAAGTGCAACTATAGGAGCACATTCTGAAAGTCCATAACCTTGAAGTGCAAGTATCCCAAAATCTTTGAAGCCTTTTGATACTTCTGGATTTATAGCTGCAGCTCCAGCTATAAATAGACGAATATTTCCTCCAAATTCATTATATATACTCTTAAATACTTTTCTTTTTAATTTTTTACCAAAACTTCCCATTGAATTAGTAAGTTTTATCATACTTTTTACTAATCTTGTTTTTCCTTGTTTTTCTATACCATTCCATATTTTTTTATACATTGTCTCAAATATTAATGGTACTCCAAGCATCATTGTCACTTTTGCTTCTTGCATATTTTTTTGAATATATTTTAATCCCTCACAATATGCAACTGTACACCCTCTATAAAATGGTGTTAAAAATCCACATACACATTCATATACATGATGTATTGGTAAAACTGATAAGAATATATCTTTATCATCTATATATAGCATTGAACATTGATTCATTATGTTAAAAACTAGATTATTATGTGATAACATAACTGCTTTTGATTCTGAAGTTGTTCCTGATGTAAAGAGTATTTCTGCTACTTCATTTACATTAATTTGAGCATCTGTAAAATCAGTATTTCCTTCGTCTAGTAAAGTTCTACCTCTTTTTAAAAGTAATTCTAGTGATTTAAATTTTCCTACTTCTTCTTTTAAATCCATTCCTATGAAATATTTTATACTATCTATTTTCTCTGATATATTTCTTATCTCGTCTTCCACTCTTCCAGAATAAATAACAGCAGTTACTTCTCCTCTTTTTAAGCAACTTTCTATTTCTTTTTCTGGCAACATTCTATCTAACGGTACAACAATACCAGTTCCACATATTATTGCTAAATACGATATAGCCCATTCATATCTATTTTCTCCTATTACTGCTATTTTTTCATTTTTCAATCCTAAATTTATAAGTGCTGTTCCTAGTTCATCCATATTTTGTTTTGTCTTATTAAAACTTACTTCTTCGTATTCTCTCATAGAATTTTTCACAAGATATGCGGCTTTATCTTGATATATCTCAGCACTACTATTTATTAAGTCTTTTATATCCTTTATCTTTCGCACATCATAATGTATAATTTCTTTTTTCATATAATTTTCCCCCTTACGCTTCATCCTCTTCTTCTATTTCTTCATAATTATCTCTCGTATAAAGTAAACTACTAACAAATGCTGTAAGTGGTATTACTCCTATAAGACCTATACTTCCAGCTAAAGAACGTATTATTGCTTCTGATATTATTTCAATATCAGCTATCTCTGAAAAGCTCATTCCATAAGCCATATATAATATTAATATTGTAAGAGAGCTTCCAACATAAGCAAGTATTAAAGTATTTGTATTTGTTCCCATTACATCTTTCCCTATATTCATTCCAGCTTTAAATAGAGTTCTTCTATTTGCTGATGGATTTTCTTTTTTTATCTCTTCTAATGCAGAAGCTATTGACATCGCCATATCCATACATGCTCCCAAAGCTCCTATTATTATACCAGCAAATATTATTTCTACCAAATCAAATTGTGTACCTTGTGGTAAAAAAGCTAAATACATTGATTCTTCATTAAGTCCAGATAGTCTAGCTGCTTTTCCAAATATTAATACTATAAGGGCTGATAATAGTAAGCCTCCTACTGTACCTAATATAGCTGCAATTGTTTTTTTATGAAATCCACTAATTATTATGTATGTAAGTATAGTAATAACCGAACTTACTCCTATTGCTACCCAAAGTGGACTTGCTCCATTGATTATGCTAGGTAGTGCCCAAAAAAATACAATAATTATAGTAATAATTAATGATATTATAGTCTTAATTCCTTGCTTTCTACCAATAACTAATATTGCAAGTAAAAATATTATTGCTAATATTAACAATGAATTATGTCTTTGTATTCCTGATACATATACTAATGGCTCTTCCATTCTTTCATCAATGGTTAAATATACTTTATCTCCTTCTTTTAAAATGTCAAATTCAAAATTACTACCTTCTCTTGCCATAACAGTATATGTTGCGTTATATTGTTTTCCTTTTTTATCTCCTGATAATACCTCTACAACAAGATTTTGAACTCTTCCTGAAGACATTTCGTCCAGCTCATCTTCAACATTTTCCACACCATTATTTTTCACTATAACAGCAGGTGTGTTTTGAAAGATATTTTCATCTTCTACTTTCTCTATTACTGCATATGAAAAATCAGAAAAAACCAAAGAAAATAATAGAAATACTATCACTATTACTCTTTTTTTTAACATATCTCCTCCAAACAACTATACTAATACTATAAATTATATATGTGGTATTATATCACTTTTAAATTGTTGTAGCAATATTTGGTGTATATACTTTATTATAAAATAAAAAGCTAGTTATACTTCACATATATTAGTATAACTAACTTTTCTATTTATGTTTTTATATCAAAAACTATACCTGTACTATTTATATACTTTAATTGTATATATTTTTATCATATATTTCCCCTCTTTTCTTGTTTATTTATATATAATCTTACTGTATATTTAATTTATTGTCACTTATTTCTTTTTATTTATTATTTAATTTTTTTACAACTCTTGATGGAATTCCTACTAGTGTTACATTTTCTTCTAAACACTCTTTAAGAACTACACTTTCTGCTCCAATTTTTACATTATTTGCTATATATATTGGTCCTAATATTTTTGCTCCTGCTCCTACCATAACATTATTTCCTATAGTTGGATGTCTTTTGTTTATATCTTTTCCTGTACCACCTAATGTTGCTTGATGGTATATTGTGCAATCATCACCTACTTCTGCTGTTTCTCCTATGACTATACCACTTCCGTGGTCTATAAATAATCTATTTCCTATTTTTGCACCAGGATGTATTTCAATACCTGTAAAAAATTTCACAATTTGAGATATAAACCTTGCAATAAATTTAAAGTTAATTTTATAAAGCGCATGTGCTAACCTATGCCACAAAACAGCATGAAATCCGTGGATAAAGTAATATAACTTCAAAAATATTATTAGTTGCTGGATCTTTTTCCTTTATGTTTTTAGCATCTTCATATATTTGTTTAAAAAATTTTAGCATAAACGTCACCTTATTAATATTTTATTTTAAATACTAATAAGGTGTGCATTTATATATATTTTTGTTTTAAAATTCCTTTACCATTTAAATATTCAAATTCAGCATATGCACCATTTATATATGTCATTTGAGGTGGTATATGTCCTAAATCAACATCATATATTATTGGTACATTTAACTTTCCTATAGAATCTTCTAATGCATTCAAATATGTGTATTCTCCTACTGCATCTTTACTAAAAGTTCTACCTATTAAGAATGCATTTACATTATTAAACCAACCTGCCTCTCTCATCTGCCACAGTGCTCTATACAAATCTGGAACTGATAATTCACAATTTTCTAAATACCATATTATTCCTTCATCAAATTGCTTGCAAAAATTATTAACATTATCATAAGGTGTTCCTAATATAGTTTTTATTACATCAATACATCCTCCTATAAGTCTACCTGAAAATTTATGATTATTTTTATCATCCATACTTTTGTATTCATTATCGTATATTAAATCATATTCCGCTTCTACGTCCTCTGAATCATCTCTTTTAGAATATTTACTAAAACTTTCTTGAAAATATTCTTCATTTTCACTTAAATTAACCATATTTAATGTATCTATTAATGATGAATGTAATTTTTTCATAGCATAATCTCCTAAATTTTGCGCATGTACAGTTGCAATATTGTAATTTGTGGTTAAATAAAAATTTATTAAACTTGTATCTGAATATCCTTGCATCCACTTAGGAGGAAGATTATGTAACTCCTCTTTATATTCATGAAGATAAGGTATCATCTCCATTGCAAATTCTCCACCTCTTGCAGAAATTATATGTTTAACCTTTTCATCTTTCCAGAGCATCATAAATTCTTTTGCTCTAACTTCACCTTTAGAACTTACAAGCTTATATTCTGTTTTTGTATTATCTGTTTCTATTATATTATAACCTAAATTTTTCAAATTTTTTGATGCTACCTTTAATTTATCTTTATTTGCACTACTTGATATTGCTGTTATTCCTATAGTATCACCTTTTTTAACGCTACTTGGATATTTTATAATCATGTAATCACTTCCTGTTTTGTATGATATATTACAAAATATAAAATGTCAATAACAATATTTATGGAATAATTAAACTTTTTATAAATATATGTTACTATTCCGACCAGCCAATAAATTAAAAAGAAAAAAATATTAAAAGCTCTATATTTCTTAATTCTAAAACAGTATTGCTTTTTTTATAAATTTTATATATAAAAAATAATAATTTTATGTTCTTATCTGCCTATAGTCTGAATAGTAACAAATATATTATAAGACATTAAATATTTTTTCATATCTCTTTATATTGACCATCTTTTGGTATATAATATAAAATATTTCAAATAATATTTATATATTTTAGGAGGAAAGTTATTTATGGTTATTTCATTTTTTGAAGTTACAGATATAGAAAAAAAAGAATTTAATAAGGTATTTAATACTCATAATAAAGCAAGATTTTTTGAAGAACCAATACAAAATGTAGATTTTAAAGAATATAGCGATAGTGATATTCTTTGTGTATTTGTTCATTCTAAAGTATCAAAAGACATAATTGATATGTGCCCTAATTTAAAAATGATCGCAACTCGTTCAACTGGAACAGATCATATAGATATGATGCATGCAAATGAGAAAAAAATCGTTGTAAAAAACGTACCTCTATATGGTGAAAATACAGTTGCTGAACATACTTTTGCACTTATTTTATCACTGTCTAGAAAAATACATGAATCATACATAAGTACAACAAATGGTAATTTTTCAACTGATGGTCTTATGGGTTTTGATTTAAGAAATAAAACAATTGGTATAATTGGTGGTGGTAGAATTGGTTTACACGTTGCTAGAATGGCCAGAAGTTTCGGTATGCATGTAAGGGTTTATGATATAAAACAAGATGATTTTTTAGCAGAAATAATTAATTTTAAATATGTATCTTTAAATGAACTATTAGAATGTTCAGATATAGTTACTCTACATGTTCCTTCAAATAAATATACTCATCACATAATAAATAGTGAGTCCTTAAATAGAATGAAACATGGTGCTATACTAATAAATACTGCAAGAGGTGATTTAGTAAATACCAAAGATTTAATTAAGTCTCTAGAGGAAGGAAAAATATATGGTGCAGGTTTAGACGTTTTAGAAGGTGAAAACTTATTAATAGAAGAAAATATGTTTAATTCGCCAATTGAAGGTGCTTCAAAAGTAATAGAAAACAATAAGAAACTTACTGCACTTTCTAATGTAGTTATCACACCTCATAACGCATTCAATAGTATTGAAGCAGTTCAAAGAATTATCGCTAAAACTATATCAAATATTAATGAATTAGTTGTAGATTAAATTAAAAAAAAAGCAAACATAAAAAGGCTATTTACATTATAAATAAATAGCTTTTTTGTTTGCTTTATAATTTTATTTATACAAGTCTATTTAAATGTAACTGGTTGCATAAAGAATTCACCTAATTCTTGCATATCATTTAAAAATGCTTGTTTTTCTCTTTGCCAGAATGAAGTTCCAACTGTTTCTGATTTTTCTATAACTTCTTCTTTTGTAGGTTTAAGCATTAAATCTTTTTTACCAAAAGTAACTGGTTGCAAAAAAAACTCACCTAACTCTTGCATATCTTTTAAAAATAATTCCCACTCTTTTTTCCAAAAACCTTTCATAATATCCTCCTCATCTGTTATTCTATGTTAGAAGTATAACACCAATTGTATTTTATAACAATATATGTTACAAAAATTTAATACAAATAATATATTGTTGTTACATTTATATAATATAGTTTTTTATAATTTATAGTTTTTTATCAAATATTGCTCTTGAAGTTTTCTTAATGTTTGATTTATTAGTTTAGCCCTTGCCAATCCTATACCATCTACTTCATCAAGTTCATTCACTGATGCTGCACATATTCCTTGAAGGCTATAAAATGCATCTATTAAATTTTCTATTATACTAATTGGCATTTTAGGTATTTTACTAAGTATTCTATAACCTCTTGGTATAACAATTTCATCTAGTATATTTGGCTCTATTTTATACCCTAAAGCTTTTGCTATCTTTTCTCCATTTAATATATCTTCTTTACTTAATTTTTTTATATTCTCTACTATTTTATCAATATTTGACTTAACTTTCTTGCTATTTAAAGTATAGTCCTGAATAATTTTTCTTTCTTCTGCTTCAACTCCATGTAATAGTTCTTTTACTTGAATTTCAATAAGCCTTCCTTCTGTTCCTAATTCTATTATATTTTTTTCTACTTCTTCTTGCATTCTGATTACCATTTCTGATCGATATATAGCATTAGTTACTACATCTAAAGATACAATATTGTCTAATTCCTGTTCGTTCAAATTGGATATAGTATAATCAAATATAGATTTATATTTTTCCATAACCTCTAATGCTTGATTTGCTCTCATTATTATTGTATCCGTTTCATTTATAATATACCTATTATTACCGATAAATAATGTTATAATACCTCTTCTTTGGGATATACAAATGACTAATTCTCCTGTTTGTTTTGCAACTCTTTCTGCTGATCTATGCCTAGTCCCTGTTTCTATTGTATTTATTTTATAATCTGGAATAAGTTCTACGTTTGCTTTTAATATCTTTTTAAAATCTTTACTTACAATTATAGCTCCATCCATTTTAGCAAGTTCATAAATTTTTGCTGGTGTATAATCTTGATTAATTTCAAATCCTCCGTCAACTACCTTCATTACTTCATCTGTATCTCCTACCACTATCAATGCACCAGTTTTAGCTTTAAGAATATTATCTAATCCTTCTCTAATTTTAGTTCCAGGTGCTATTTTCTTAATTATATCTAAAATATCTTTTTCTATCATTTTATGCTCCTTATTTACTACTTAAAAATTTTTCTACTATACTTTGAATATCATTTAATTTTACCATTTTCATGTTATATGTATCTTTTAAATTATCAATTTGTTTTTTAGGTGCATATATTTTTTTATATCCTATTTTTTCTAGTTCTTTTAGTCTTTTTTCTATATTAACTACATTTCTAATTTGACCATTTAATGCAATTTCTCCTAAAAAAACACTATCTTTAGAAATTGGTATCCCTTTATAACTAGAAATTATTGCAAATGCTATAGCAATATCTGCTGATGTTTCTGTTATTTTTAATCCTCCTATAACATTAATATATATATCTTGGGTTCCCAAATTTATACCACACATTTTTTCAATTACTGCTATTATCATACTAAGTCTATTAAAATCGACACCATTAGCTACTCTTCTTGGCATGTTATAATATGAATGTGTAGTTAGTGCTTGAACTTCTATTGCAAGAGTGGAATTTCCTTCTAGTATAGCTGTAGTAACCGTTCCAGGAAGAGAACTCTCATCTCTATTTAAAAATATCTCAGACATGTTGTTTACTTCTACCAATCCCTCTTCTTTCATTTCAAATATTCCTATTTCATTAGTAGAACCAAATCTATTTTTTACTCCTCTTACTATCCTATGACTTAAAAATCTTTCACCCTCGATATATAACACTACATCTACCATATGTTCTAAAAGTCTTGGACCTGCTATATTACCATCTTTAGTAACATGACCTATCACTATCATACTTATGTTTTTACTTTTAGCTATATTCATAAGTCTTGCTGTAACTTCTCTTACTTGTGATATGTTTCCTGATGCAGAAGAGATTTCCTCGTCATACATAGTTTGTATAGAGTCTATTATACAAAATTTTGGATTTATTTTTTCTATTTGAGCTTCTATTTCATTTATATTTGTTTCTCCTAAAAAAAGTAAGTTTTCGCTATTTACTTTTAATCTATCTGCTCGCATTTTTATTTGCGTATCTGATTCCTCACCAGATACATATAATAAAGTTCCATGCTTTGCTAAATTATTACATATTTGTAAAACTAACGTGGATTTTCCTATACCAGGTTCTCCCCCAAGAAGCACAAGAGAGCCATCTACTAATCCTCCCCCTAAAACTCTATTAAGTTCCTCATATCCTGTATCCAATCTATTTTTTTCGATATTTTGTATATCATTTAATTTTTTTACTGTAGCTTCTCCTACTTTATACTTTGTACTTGTTCCCTTTCCTGCATTAATCTTTACTTTTTCCTCTATAAAACTATTCCAATTATTACAAGCAGGACATTTTCCAAGCCATTTTGAGCTTTCATATCCACATTCTTTACAAAAAAATACTATCTTCTCTTTTGCCATAACTTCTCCTTATTTTATTATATTAAATCTTTCTTCTTTAAATATGCCCATGTAATTACTGTAGCTACAATTGAAACTAACATAACTATCCAAAATCCCACTATATTTGTAGCAAATGGGAACACAACATTCATTCCTAATATACTAGCTATCAATGTTGGAATTGATATTAATATTGTTATTGACGTTAAAAATTTCATTACTATATTAAGATTATTTGAAACCATAGTTCCAAAAACTTCTATCATACCATTTAATATTTCACTATATGTTGTAACCATTTCCATTGCTTGTCTATTTTCTATAGCAGCATCTTCTAATATATCTTCATCTTCATCATACAACTTGATAATTTTTCCTCTTTTTAATCTTTCCATTACCGATTGATTAGATTTAAGTGCTGCATCAAAATATATCATACTTTTTTGAAAATGTATTAGTTTTATTAATTCCTTATTTTGCATAGTTTTCTCTAATTTCTCTTCAAACTTTTCAATATCTTTATTTATTATATCTAGAAAACCTATATATTCTTCTGCAACTTTATATAATACTTGAAAAATAATTCTAGATTTTTTATATGTAGCAAATTCACCTAAAATAATTCTTTCACTTGTTATACTATTTAATACTTCTAACTTTTCTGATGATACCGTTATAATATAATCATCTTTAATTATTATCATTCCAAGTGGTATTGTAGTATATCTTTTTACTTTAGTTGCTTTTGCGGTCATCTCTTTTACAGGTACATTTATAGATATCAATGCTTGTTCATCTTCTATATCTATATGTGATCTTTCCTCTGTATCTAATGAATTTTCAATAAATCCTCTATCTGCACCTGTTTTATTTATTATATATTCAATTTCTTCATGAGTTGGATTATATAAATTTATCCATGCACCTTTTTCTATCTGATTAATCTTTTCAATTTTTTTTAAATTATCATTAGTCTTAAATATTTCTATCATTATATACCTCCTTCTTATATAGTTAATTTTTCTTTATTTCTTATTTTTTCCCATACATATATTCTTATAATATTAAATATCATATATACCACAAAAGATAATATGGTTACATAATCTTCTGTCATATAACAAATCCAAATAGAAGCTATATTAGATGCAATAAAAATATATGAATGCTCTATAACTTTTCTACTTAGTAAGAAAACAGCCGTCATAGAACACGCCGCACTAAATGCATCTATATATGGATAACTTGCTTCGATTTTTGAAAAAGCAAATCCCATTACTAAACTAAATGTTAATATATATATTAAACTCACTATTAGCCCTTTTTTAGTAATATTAGATACTTTAGGTGGATTTTTTGTACTCCAGCTAAAAAACGAATAAATATACATAACAACATACATAAAATGCAATATTGCTTGTACATAAACTCCTTCTAATATTAATATATACCCCATTATTCCTGATGCAAGTACTCCAAATATGAAGGAGGATCGCTTTAAGTAAAGAATTAAAAATGAATACATAAATGTTGATACAGCCATAACTATTTCTAATACATTTTCCACAGTATCACCTCTTTACATCGTTATTATACATTATATTTTTCTTTAATGAAACCTTTTAAGTTTATTTAACGTCAAATTTTATATAAATAAAAAATCAACCATTTTACTGATTGATTTTCGTCTTTATCTGATCAATAGCTTGAACAGAAACGTTACTGGTGGAGATGACGAGACTTGAACTCGTGTCCGAAAATCTTTCCATATAGACTTCTCCGAGTGCAGTAAATGTTTAATTAATTCCCATAAACTTTATAACATTTACAAAACCAGTTTATAGTATCTATTTAAAATACCCTCTATTTTAATAGAAAAAATAGATTTGTTATGCCATATAAATCGACACCTTGAAATCCCCTATGGCAAAAGATTTCTTGGCGTGGTGCTTAAAATTAAGCAGCCATTGCATAACTATTGTTATCTGCGTTTATATTTATTTCTCGTTTTTATAGTGGCCAACGAGAATCCACTACTCGCTATCCATACTTCAAAATATCCGTCGAAACCTTACATCCCCATATATAATTATATTATATCATACACTATATAAAAATAGAAGTACTTAAACTAAAATAAATTTGAGCCTATAACTTAAGTTGGAGTGTCTAAAAATCATGTTATTTTAAACGTATTTTTTTATTTGTCTATAACGGTGCCTAAATTCTCACCATTTACAACTCTATATATAGAATCTTTTTCTAAAAGTCCAAATACTAATATAGGTATATTATTTTCCATACAAAGTGTAATAGCTGTTGCGTCCATAACCTTTAATCTATCATTTATTACCTTCATATAAGTTATATCATTATACCTCACTGCATCGCTATTGTTTCTTGGATCTTTATTATATACACCATCTACATTTTTAGCAAGAAGTATAACTTCTGAGTTCGTTTCAACCGCTCTTAGAGCTGCAGCTGTATCTGTTGTAAAGTATGGATTACCTGTACCACAAGCAAAAATTACTACTCTACCTTTTTCTAGATGTCTTATTGCTTTTCTTTCAATATATGGTTCTGCTACTTGTTTCATTTCTATTGCAGCTTGCACTCTTACTGGCACTCCTTTACTTTCAATTATATCTTGAAGTGCTAATGCGTTTATAGTCGTAGCCATCATTCCCATATAATCAGATGTTGTTCTTCTCATATAATCATAACCATATTTTCCTCTCCAAAAGTTTCCTGCTCCTATAACTATACAACACTCTACTCCTTCATTACTTATTTTTACAACTTGATCTGCAACTATTCTAAGTTTTTGGTCACTAATTCCTCTTCCATCTTCATTTCCAAGTGCTTCACCACTTATTTTAATTAATACTCTTTTATACTTCATATACTTCCTCCTATATATCTATAATACAATATTTTAAATTATATTCATCATATATTTTTAAAATACTATCCGGTGTTGTAATTATAGTTGCTGTATTATCACTAGGGTGAAACCCTATTTTATCTCCATTTAAAAGTTCTTTATCTATAACATATATAACATTTTTAAAGTTATCACTAACTTCTGCTGCAGTTATTACATTTAAATATGATACCGAACCTGCAGATATATTTAAGTAATAATCTAATTCTTTTTCATTTGCAAAACTAAATCTTTTTTCGTTTAATTTCTTAGCAAGTTCTTCAAGATTTGCTCTTTTATTAAGCGGAAGAGAAAACAAATAATAATTAGTTTTTTTATCATTTCTTAAAAATAAATTTTTACCAATAATTATATCCTTGTCAAAAAAATCTGTGTTAATATCTTTCTCACTAAATATAGCTCTATGATTTATAACTGTATATTTTATATTCATATCATTTAATTTTTTACATATACATTCCTTTTTATTCACTATTATACTACACTCCCACCATTTGGACTAATTACCTGTCCTGTTATATATCTCGCCTTTTCAGATGCTAAAAAATATACTAATTCTGCAATTTCTTCGGCTGTTCCAAATCTTTGCATAGGAATTTCTTTTCTTACACATTCTAAATCATCTTCTTCATAATTATCATATAGCATATCAGTGCTAATTGCACCAGGTGCAATAGCATTTACTGTAATATTGGATAATGCTAGCTCTTTTGCTAACGCCTTTGTAAATCCAATAATTGCAGATTTAGATGCTGAATATGCCACTTCACAAGAAGAACCCACTATTCCATCAATTGAGGAAATATTTATTATAGCCCCATTCTTATGGTTTATCATATATTGTTTTAATGCCTCTTGAGTAACATTAAAAACTCCGTTTAAATTTATATCCATAATATCATTCCAGCTCTTAGTAGTCATTTCTGTAAACATACTTGTATTTGTTATTCCTGCATTATTTACAACAACATCTAAACTACCAAACTCTTTTATGCAATAAGTAATCATATTATTTACTTCTGTTCTATTTGAAACATCTGCTTTAAATATTTTAACGTTATATCCTTGCCCTATTAATTTATTTGCAGTTATTTCCGCCATTTTACTACTCTTGTTGTAATTTATAAGTACATTATATTTATTTTTAGCAAATATTTTTGCTATTTCTTTTCCTATTCCTCTTGCTGCACCTGTTACTAAAACTGTTTTTGACATTTTATCCTCCTAATATATGATTTATGAGAAATGTACCCTACTAACATTTCTCATAAATATCTATCTTTGCATATTATCAGTTTCTTTTACTTTAACATTGTCCTCTCTACTTGTTTGCAAATCACTACTTGTAATATCAGTATTTACCATAGAACTAAGATCTAATACCTTATCTGATACAATAGGGCTTTGATTTGAATTATCCTCACGTGTTTCTGGAAGAGACCTAGAATTATCTTTAAATCTATTTTTGAACATACTATAAAATACAGAATTATGTGTTTTAGCATCTCTGTCCATAGTTACTTCTCCATTTGCATCTACAGCCTTTCTATAATTTTTTAATCTTTCTTTTATGTTCATTGCATCTTTATATATTCTGTCTTGATCTTTTGTTAATTCTTTTCCAGAATCTTTATATTCTTCTATTTTTTCTATATATTTTTCAATGCTAAATGATGCATCTGTAAAAGTTAATTTATCGTCTACATTCTTCCAAGAATTTAATATATCATGCGATAATACATTATCCTTTTCTATAGAAGTATCAAATTTTATATCATCACTGAATGTATTTGCATCTTTCAAAAATTTTTCTATATTTTCAGCTGTTTTTGTTCCTTGATATTTTAATATTTTTTTAGCTTTATTAAACACTCTTCCCGTTGTTATTGCATATTTATCATAATTATCTATATCTCCTAATGTTTCTGATAATGCATTTAATTCTTCATCAGTAATTGTTCCTTTTGATAATTTTTTATATAACTCATCAAATACTGTTTTGCTAGTTACAACTATTTTTTTAGGCTCCTCTACCTCTTCTTTCTTTTCTTCAACTTGTGGTTTAGTAACTCCACTTACACCATTTCCTTGATTAGAAGTAGCATTATTTCTTGCACTATGATTAAAGTTTTCCTTAGCTAGGCTATCAGTTTCTGACTTTGTTTCTTCTTTAGAAGTATTATCATTAGTTTTGTCTATTACTTTATCTAGTTTATTTCTATCTGATAAAATTTCTCCAAACAATCTATAATATATATCACCATATTCATTATATATAATTTCCTGTTTTTCTAACTCATTTACTTTTGTTTCTGTATTTTTGATTTCTATAGCTAATTTTTCAGATTCGTCATCAATATTCTTAATGGAATTATCTAGCATATCTATATCTTTCTTTTTTGCATTTTTCATATTTTCTATTCTTGAATCAAATAAATCCTGTGATATTTTGCCAATATCAAGCATAGTTTTATACTTTTCAAATGCAATGTTATATTGATTTTGTATTTCAGCTTTTTTCTCTTCATTTAATTTTTCTACTCTTATTTTTTCAAGTTTTAATTCTTGTTTTCTCTTTTTTAAATCAGAAAGCTGATCTTCATATCCTTTTCTTAGCATTTCAGGATTTTTTTCTTTTTTACTATAATCTAACCCTGATCTAGCCATTGCCTCTTTATATATTTCATCTTTTAATCTATCTTTTTTTTCATTTAATTCTAAAACTTTATTTTTAGCATTTTCTCTTTCTTCACTATTTCCTTTAGCTAAAATTTCAGAATATTTTTCTATATCTTCTATAATAACTTTACCTCTAGAATAAAAATCACTTGAATTATTAACTTCTTTTACTTCATTTTGATTGTTTTCCATTTCACTCATAATTCCACCTCAAATATATTTATATGATATATCAAAGGTATAAAATTGTCAACAAAAAAGATGTCTTAAATTAATAATCTAAGACATCTTTTTTTGCTTAATAATAGGCTATCATACCTTTTAGTATTGCAACCTGCTTTTGTAAATCAAGAGTGTTTTTTATCCTGTCAATTTGATAAATAATACTCTCCAATATTCTTCTTGCTTTCCAAACAAATGTGACAATCTGCCCCCTATCTTTTTTATCTTTAATAGGATCAAGGAGATCTATAAAGTTAATGTTTTGCAGAAATTCTGCTTTTGACCCTGGTTTAACATATTCAAGCTCATTTACTATACTGCTTAAAATTTCCGAATCATATGGCGCAACATAGTATTTTATGCTAAATAAAATAGTCTTTTGTTCTTTATACGCTATGCCATAGCTCTCTACCGTATTTAATACATCTCTTATAGCTGAAAATTCACTCTGCAATTTCTCATAATTTTCACAAATAAACAAACATATTCTGCTAAATACAATAAAACTCTCCTGTTTGGTTAATACTGACCGTTCCATATTATTGATACATTTTTTCATAGAGAAGAAACCTCCTTTATAATTAAAACTTAATTAAGTTAAATGAAACATTAAATTTGCTAATAGTATAACACAGAAATAATTTATTTTCAACTGTTTAATCCATATATAACTAAGGCCGAGTAATTACTTACCCGGCTAATTTAATTATTGTAACATTGCTTTTAATTTCAGTATTTCATTTTCTGTTAAAGTTCCAATTAAAGCTGTATTATCTACAATGGTGTCTAATTTATTATCCATTGAATCTAATTTTGTATTAATTCCAGAAACACCATTTAATATTCCTGTAACTTTACCAAATAATGTATTACTTGATGATGTATCTGATACTTCACCTATAACTGACAGTTTAGTATTTATACCAGATGTTGATGTACTTAAACTATCTAGTTTAGTATTTATTGTCGCAATATTATTAACTAAATTACTTATATTATTATTTGCTTGAGTAAGAGCAGTAGTAACTCCATTAATATTTCCATTTATTGTAGTTAACGCTCCTCCTATATTAGTTAACTTTGAATTTGCTGTAGTTATTTCACTAGTTAAATTAGAAACATTAGTACTAACTCCATTAATGCTTCCATTTATTGTAGTAAGTGTGCCTTCAACATTTCTCATTTTAGTACTTATTCCATTAACTTCAGTCTTAACATTAGATATCTCTTTAGTTAAGTTAGTTATATTTCCGTTTATTGTAGTTAATGTTCCATTTATATTGGTTAATTTTGTATTCGTTTCTACACTTTTTGTTAGTAAATCTGTTACATTATTATTTAAATTAAATAATGCTTTATCTATACTATCGAATCTTCCTGTAACAGTGTTTAATTTACTATCTAAATCATCATTTAATTCAGAAAAACTAGTTGCCAAAGTATTTTCTATAGAAGTTTTTGCATCTGATATTTTTGTACTTGTATTATTATTTATGTCATTTTTTATTGAATTTGCAAATTTTACCGCATCGTTTACTAGCTTATCTACTTTTGTATTTAATTTTTCTATATTACTATTTATTTCGTTTTTTGCTACTAATACTTCTGAATCTGTATTCTCGTTTATTTCTGTTTTTACTGAATTTGCAAATTTTACTGCATCTGTTACTAATCCATCTATTCTTGTATTTAGTGTTGCAAAGTTATTATTTATATTTTTATTTATATTGTTTCTTGCTGCTTTAACTGTGTTATTTGTATTTTCATTTATTTCTGTTTTTGTTGAGTTTACAAACGTTACTGCATCTGTTACTAATTCATCTATTCTTGTATTTAATGTTGCAAAGTTATTATTTACATTTTTATTTATGTTATTTCTTGCTGCTTTAACTACATTGTTTGTATTTTCATTTATTTCATTTTTTGCTACTAGAATTTCTGCATCTGTATTTTCATTTATTTCTAATTTTGTATTATCAATATACTCTTTTGCTTCAGCTTTTATTATATCTATTGTAGCATATAAATCGCTTTCAATTTCTGATAAAGTATCTAGTACTTCATCTGCTTTTTCCTTTACAGTAGCATCTTTTGCTATTACGTCGTTTATATCACTTTTAATATTTATAATCTGAGTTTTAATGTTATTTAGCTCTATAAAGTTCTTTTCTGATGAATTTATATTTTCATCTACCTTTTCATTTACTTCATCTAATGCACTTTTTATCTCTTCAACATTAGATTGTACTTCACCCATTGTTTTAACATTTTCTTTATCATTTGCTACTGATTTTAATGCGCTTTGTTCAGTAGTTTCTACTTTTCCTTTTATATTGTTCATATTTACTGCAAACAATATAATAGCTATTACAATAACTACTGAAAGAACTACAGCAAAAATCTTTAAACTTTTATCTGCATGTTTCATATCATCCATATAAATCCTCCTTTATGATAATATATCTTACTTAATTTTTACCCTTGTAAATTCATTTTCCATAATAATAACAGAGTCATCTATGCTATCTGAAATTGCTTTTAAAAATTTTTCTTCTCTTTTACTATCATACAGCTTTGGTAAATAACCATCATCCAGTTTTTCTTTCAAAATTATATGATAAGCATATGTAGATTTTACAACTCCACTGATCTGCCCCTCTGACATAGTCTTTACTGTATCTTCTATTTCCTTTAATACTTGATTAGATGTAAAATACATGTCATATGGTGGATTAACTCCTATAGCATCATCACTATATTTTTTTATGTAATCATCAAATTCAGTTACATCTGTTATCATTTTGCAAACTGTATCTGCAAGTAATTTCTTTTGTTCTACAATAGAATTATTCAATGGTTCTTTAGTAGTTGTATCTACGGTATAGAAAACAATTTGTTTTGCTTTTGTATAATTTTGATAATAATCTTCCTCTATTTGCTTCTTTTCGTCATCAGATAAATCGTATTTTTTACCTTCAGCATAAAGTGCATTAAAAACTTCTTTATATAATGCATCTACTTTGGCCATATTATCATAAGCTTCTTCCGTTGTTCTATTGTTTTTTAGGAATTCATCAAATTTCTTTTGACCTCCTAAATCAGAAATATATTTCTTTTTATCTGTTTCTAATTTATCTAACTGTTCGCTACTTAAAGAAATATTATTATCTTTTGCCATTGTTTCTATTGCTCCTGCAACTTTCAAGCTTTCTTCTACTTTACTTCTTAAATATTCTTCTACTGTAGTATTAGTAGTTTTATCAGCTATTGTATTTAAAGTTGCTTCTGGTAAGTCAGTAGTATATTCGTCAAATAATTCTGTTTTGGCAAGTCTTAAATAAATCATATAATCATCTTTTTTATACTCATTATTATTAATACTAATAACTACTGGATTGCTAAAAACTTTTAAAATAATAAATACTAAGCTAAGTATAATTAACAATAATAGTACAGTAGCAATAACTATTACTTTTTTATTTTTAAAAACTTTCCTTGTTTTATTATCTACTTTTTTATCATTTTTGGTTGTTTCTAAATCCTTAGAATTAGACATCTCAAACACTCCCTTTTTATATTTGAAAATATACTACTATCTATAGAGGAAGTATACTATCATATAACTTTTTTGTCAATATTTTCTTACATTTTTTTGTCGTTTAAATTACAATATTGTTACATTTCTTAGATATTTAGCTGTTTTTAAGCTTTTTATAATTGTTTTTAGGCATAGAAAAAGCATATCATATCGATATGCTTAATTCATATATTACACTACATATTATGACCTTTTATCTAGTCCTATTACTACTTTATTTTCTTCTTTTTCTATATGAACTCCATCTAGTCCAGATATTATATTATTAATTAAATATATTTTATTTGAGTTTACTTTATTAATATTTTCACTTTCTATTTCTATATACCAGAATGTTTCATCCTCTCTTAATATTAATTTTAATTTATCACCTATACTAGATTCTTTCATAATACTATGTAATAACTCACAAATTATAAATATAACATCACTAATATGTCCATGTATAAATGTATTTGGCTTTATTGCTATTTCTTTTTCAATCAATACACCACTCATCTTTATTTCATTAGACAATATTAAATCTATTCTTTCTATAATTTCTTTATCAATTAAATATTCATCCACATTTTTATCCTCTGTTTGCATTATAATAGCAGATAAGACTTTATCTATTTTTTCTAAATATGCCTTATTATTTTCGTAGAATTTTTTAAGATCTTTTATTATATCTCTATCTATATTATTTTGTAAATCTTCAATCAAAATATTAGATGCTTCAATTCCTGCACTTATAGACATAAGCGGTGATTTCATGTCTTCTGCTATTCCTTTTATAAGCTTCCCTATTGCGTTAAATCTATATCTTGTAAGTAGAATTTCATTTTGTTGATTAAATATCCTAACTGCTGACATTACTTGAAGAAGTAATTTATCGGCGCCATCCGACTTATCGTGATAATTTTGAATATTTAGTCTTTGAAGTGTTTCTGCCGGTGGTTGCTGACCAGAAAATCCTGTCTGTATTATTATTATTATCTCTTTGTTAAATTCTCTTACTTTATTTATTACATCTTCACCAGTAAGTCCTGGCATATAATAATCAAGTAATACTATGTGTATATTGCCCTCTTTTACTTTTTGTATTCCTTCTTCTCCACTTGTTGCTATATCTACATTATATCCTTTATTTCTAAGGAAAAATGCTGTAACTTCAATATAATCTACATCATCATCTACTAAAAGTATATTTACATGTTTCTTTATATCTTCATATCTTTCCATATATTCCTCCATAAATACTATAGCTATATTATATTATATATATTTAAAAATTAAAAGCCTTTACTGTATCAGATTTATAAATTCTTCTTTAATTTGATTCATTCTGTCTTCTGTTTCTCCTTCAAAACGAGCTGTTATATCTGGACCTGTATTAGACGCTCTAACTAAAGCCCATCCATCATCAAATTCTACTCTAACTCCATCAATAGTATTAATTTTATATCCTTTACTTTTAGCGTATTTTTTTACTTTATCTACTATTTTAAATTTTTCATCATCAGTTGATTTTACCTTAATTTCAGGTGTAGAATAATATTTATTTATTCCATCTAAAAGGCTAGAAAAACTTTTATCTGTTCTTGAAAGAATCTCTATAAGTCTAAGACATCCATATATTCCATCATCAAATCCTGGGAATTTGTCTCTAAAGAATATATGTCCTGATAACTCTCCACCAAAATTGAAATCTCCCTCTTTCATCATTGCTTTCATGTATGAATTTCCTGTTCTATAACATACTTTTTCTATTCCTAGTTTATCTAATTCATCTTCAAGCGATTTTGAACACTTAACATCATATAAAGCTTTCTTGTTTTTTACTTTATCGTATATATCTCTCCAAACTATTATCATCAACTGATCTACTGGTATAAAGTTAGCGTTTTCATCTACTACACCTACTCTATCTGCATCGCCATCTATACTTAATCCTATATCTGCTTTTACTTCTAACACTTTTTGTTTTAGTTTTTCTAAATTCGCTTCAACACAAGGATCTGGATGATGATTTGGAAAATCAGGATCACTATCACAAAAAATATATGTTGCATCAACATTCATTCCTTTAAAAACGTCTTTTATTACTACAGATCCTGTACCATTTCCGGCATCTAAAACTACTTTTACTTTTCGATTTCCTAAATCTATGCTACTTCTTATTAATTTAAGATAATCCTCTCTTATGTCTTTATTTATTACTTCTCCTTTACCTTCTTTGAAATTACCATTTTCTATATATTTTCTAAAATCTTGTATCATTTCTCCGCATGCATTTCCTCTTTCATCAAATGCGATCTTAAATCCATTATATTCCTTTGGATTATGGCTTGCCGTTACCATTGCTCCAGATACTACCCCTAAATTGTCCCATGAAAAATAGTACATAGGCGTTGTTACAAGACCAATGTTATATATTGTTATCCCTGTTTCAATAGCTCCTTTAATAAATGCATTTGATAATTCTGGTGATGATATTCTATTATCATGACCAACCACTGCTATTTTCTTTCCTAACTCTTGTATGTATGAACCAAAACCTTTTCCTATTGTATAGGCTACATCCTCTGTTAAATCATTTCCATATATTCCTCTAATGTCATATCCTCTAAATATATGTTTATTTATATTCTTTAATATTTTCATATCTCACTCTCCTAATTTATCTTTTTAAATTTTCTAACTCCATAAGTTGTAAGAACCTTCCATAAAACATATGTAAATACTGTATATATAACTATCATTAATCCCGCATATATATCTATATTTTTAGGTTGCAATATAAATACAAATATTATTGGAATTGCTGTAAGCAATAGTCCAGAATATACTGATATCATTGAACTCATACTTTGCTTTACCACCGCCGTATCAGATATTGCGTCCATTTTAGGATATTTAAGATTTACTACAAGTCCTAGAATAGACACTAGCAATGGAACTATTATAGATGTAGCTATACAGTAAAATATATCTAAAATTTTAAATTTAAACACTATTGCAAGTAGTATACTCGATACAATTGCAAACGGTATTGTAATTATTAAATTAACCATAATTTTAGATATAAATATCTTTTTCTCACTTACTGGTAAACTTTTAGTAAGCCAAAATGTTTTTCCTTCAAGCGAAATCGATGATGATGTAGTTGTTGCTATAGATAATGTAAACATTATAAATATCATTAGTACTTTTGGTAAAAACCCCATTATATCTCCAAATTCTTTTGGTATTTGTTCTATAAATCCTTTAGATGATACAACAGCATATACACTTCCAATTATAAGCATAATTGGTCCAAAAATAGTATTCATAACATAAACTGGTGATGTAAAGTATCTCTTTAATTCTTTTTTTGTAAGTGCACCTAATGCTGTACTTGTTTTTAGTGCTTTCATTTTATAATTAGATTTTGAATGTTTTTCAGATAATCTTGATATTATTTTATAATATGAATGACTAAATATAAAAATATATATTCCTACAATTACTAAATTTGCTATTAGTAACAGTCCTAGTTTTACAATATTAAAGTCTATTATACATTGATCATATATTCCTAGTGGATAATATATTTTTATAATTATATCATTTATAGTTTGAGCCTTACTTGCAATATTTTCTAAATAGTCTTGCATATTAAAACTAAATATAAATACTATTACTGTAAATACAATTGTTCCAATCATTTGAACTGCTTTTTTCATTTTAAATCTAGATGATATACTTTGAATAATGTAGGCTAAAACAGAAGCTAAGATAGTAGGAATAATTGGTAATGTAATTAGCATTATTATTGCTGTTAGGTAAAATGTGAATGCTGGTTTTATAAATATAGCATAAACTAAAAATACTGGTAGCATTATTATAATATTCCATACATATTGGAAAGTTATTAGCTTTATAAGTCTTGATGCAAATATTGTACTCTTTTTTATAGGCATTGAAAATAACATATCACTATCTTTTGCATCAAATAAAACACCTTGTGCTCTATATACACCTTGAATAAAAACAAGTATAGTACTAACAAGACCAAATATCGTTATTACTACATGTTCCATATTTACTTGTTTTAAAGGCCCTATAATAATTCCAGCATACATTCCAAATAAAGCCATCATAGTCAGTGTTAATATCACAAGTACAAATAATCTGCCTAGTTTATCTTTTATAGTTTCTTTATTCTTTTTTTTACCGACTTTAAATATATTCATATTCCCATACATGGACGCTTTTAAAATTGGTATAAGTTTGCTCTTTGACATATCTATTCTCCTTTATCGTCTAACTCTAAAAATACATTTTCTAAAGACTTATCTCCTTTGACTTCCTCCATTTTCCCTACTTTGACTATTTTTCCGTTTTTTATAATTGCAACCTTATCACAAAGTTTCTCAGCAACTTCTAATATATGTGTAGAGAAAAATATAGTAGCTCCTTTTTCGCACATTTCTTTCATTATTTCTTTAAGATCAAAAACAGCTTTTGGATCAAGACCTACAAAAGGCTCGTCAAGAACCAAAACTTTTGGCTCATGTACTAATGCAGCTATTATTGCTAGTTTCTGTTTCATACCATGAGAATATGAATCTATAGTATCTCCTAAATTAGCTGTTATTTCGAATTTATCAGCATATAATTTTATTTTATCTTCTCTATTTTCTTTAGGAACTTCGTATATATCACATATGAAATTAATAAAAGCGATTCCTGTTAAGTTTTCATATAAGTCTGGATTATCTGGTATATATGCAATTTCTTTTTTACATTCAATTGGTCTTTCTTTAATAGATTTTGAATTTATATAAATGTCTCCTGCTTCAAAATCTAGTATTCCTACAATCGATTTTATTGTTGTCGTCTTCCCTGCTCCATTATGTCC
>CALXJE010000002.1 GCA_944388545.1 uncultured Clostridia bacterium | reverse complement strand
CAATTTTCAATGTATAATTCTGTATTGTATGCTGGAATTATTACACTTACTTTACCGTTAATCATTACCGCTATCTCCTCTTATCTATAATTTTTGCAACTACTCTTTTACTTGCATTTCCATCATCTAAATAATTATATTTATCGTTGAATTCTTTGTATTTATTATCATACTTAAACTCTTTTTCTAATCTCAAAATCTCATTTTCTACTTCTTGCTGTGTTTTTACAATTTTTCCTGGTAATTCATTTAAGTTTATATAAAAGCCATTTGATTTATCTCTATAATGTTCTAAATCATACATGTAAAATATTATTGGCCTTTTAAGATTAGCATAATCAAAAAATACGCTTGAATAATCTGTTATTAATATGTCTGAAATAATATATAGTTCATTTATATCATCTATATCAGATACATTATATATAAACCCTTTATATTTCTCAAAGTCGAATACATTGGCTATAAAATAATGAGGTCTAAATAATATTATATATTTATTACCTATTTCTTTTTGTAATTTTGCAAAGTCTAATTCTTCTTTATATGTATAGCCAACTCCCGTTTGGTGTTGATCTGACCTATAAGTTGGTGCGTATAATATTATTTTTCTATTATCATTTTCTATGCCTAATTTTTTCTTTATGTTTTCTTCATCTTGCTTTGTATAATTAAATAGGAAGTCATTTCTTGGATAACCCTCTTCAACAATTATGTCTTCTTTCCCTATTTCTTTTAAGTTCCAAGCCGAAATAAATTTTTCACTTGCAAATTTCGATGGTGATATAAAATATGAAAACTTGGAAGCCTCTATTTTATATCTTTTCTTAATTCCTTTCATTGTATTTAAAATATTATCAAAATGCTCTAAATCGCAGCCAAGTCTTTTTAATGGGGTTCCGTGCCAACATTGAACAAAAACTTGATTTTTCTTTGGGTATATATAATCTGGTATTTTATAATTAAATATCCAATATTTTGCTTTTGCTAAATATTTTTTGTATTGTTTTGAGTGAATTTTTACCACAATTGTATTTTCATTATCTTCCAATTCTTTATATTCTTCTGGCTTCCTAAAAGCCCAAATGTACTTGAATTCTTTATATTTCTCATCACTTAACATATAATTGTAAATTGCTTTTGGACTACATGAATAAGACTTTCCATTAAAACATGCAAAAATAATAGTCTTGTCATCTACTTTTAACCCTACAGTAATCACTTTATATTGGATTTTCTTCAAAAAATTATATATACTTCTTATTATTTTTCTTAAGAATACATTTTTTTTAGATAAACTAATTGCTACCTTTTTTACTTTGCTCATTTACTTCTCCCTTTGGTTATCCATGACTTTCCTAATTTTATACTATTATTTCTTTTTTTTCAACCTTTTTAGTCATTTTTATCCTTCATCATGCTGATTTGATTTAACAATATTTCAAATATCTGTCTATTTTTCTTTACTATTACTTGTAAAATAATACTAGTAGTAGTTAAAAGTAATGATATAACTACAAGCAAACCAGCAACTATTAGAGTTGGAAATCTTGGAACTAGTCCTGTATTCATATATTCAATAAATACTGGAATTACAAGTATAGCTGCTATTAAGAAAATAAATAAAGATATAATATTAAAAAACAATCCTGGTTTATATTCTTTAAATAAAGTAGCTATTGTCTTTATAACTCTTATGCCATCTTTATATGTGTTTAGTTTAGAAACACTGCCCTCTGGTCTATCTCTATATTGAACTGGTATTTCTTTTAGAGTAAAATTCTTATCTATGGCATGTATAGTCATTTCTGTTTCTATTTCAAACCCCTTTGAAAGTACAGGATAACTTTTAACAAAATCATAGCTAAAAGCCCTATATCCTGTCATAATATCATTTATTTTACTTCTAAATATTGTATTTATCGACCATCTTACAATTCTGTTTCCAAAATTATGGAAAGCTCTTTTATTTTCCGTAAAATAAGTTGAGGATAGTCTATCTCCTATTACCATATCAACATTTTCATTTAGAACACAGTTGCACATTTCTCTTGCACTTTCTGCTGGATAAGTATCATCTCCATCTATCATTAAATAACAATCTGCTTCTATTTCTCTAAACATTGTTCTTATAACATTACCTTTTCCTTGTTTTCTCTCGTATCTAACTATTGCACCTGCTTTTCTTGCTATTTCATCTGTTCCATCAGTTGAATTATTATCATATACATAAATATCGGCTTCTGGTAACGCTGCTTTGTAGTCTTTCACAACTTTTTCTATTGTTTTTGATTCATTATAACATGGTATTAATACTGCTATTTTATTTTTCATTACTATCGTTTCCTTTCTCCAATAACATTTCATTTTTTTCATTTTTTACAATATCTATAAATATAGCTACTATAAGTGGCATTCCGAATATAAATGGCATAGAATATCTATAGCCTGCATTTACCGGTGAAGCTATACATATTAATATTATAGTTAAAAATGGCATTAAATATATTATGTATTTACATTTTTTCGAATATAATAAGTATGTTAATATTCCTAGTATTATCCATACATTAAATGCTATATTCATTAGCCATGATAATACAGGTATTCTCTGCATTATTAGAGCTAAAGCATTTATTGCTTCTCTTATTTCCCTAAAATCTTGTATATAATCATAATTAAACCCTTCAATTCTATTTATATAATTATAACTATCTATCATATAATTAGTAAGGAATTGTCTAAAATTTGTTTGTGGATAAAAGTAGCCATATACATTATTCATAGTTGCTTGAATATATGTTCCTGGATGTTTAACAAGTTGATTAAACCATATCTTAAAATACTCCATTAATTCTTGATTAGTAGCTGCTTTATTATAATCTCTCTTTACAGGATCAGATAATATAGGATTATATCTTTCTGTTAATGTGTCATAATCTAAAACATTATCTATTACTTTCTTTTCTTCTTCTGTTACTTCGTTTCCATGTTCCTTAACATATCTAGCTGTTTGTTGAAATGGTATTGATAAAGCTTCTCTTATTCCTGTATCTGTTATTTTTAGTGCTGGAAATAATATTGAAGTAATAATCTTGTATACCATAATGATTATAATAGTACTAAAAATAATGCTTTTTCTATTTTCTTTATTCACTATCGCTACAAATGGTAAAGACATAATTATTACATATATTCCATTATTTCTAAATAAGCAAATTAATATTGATAGTATGATTATTCCAATAATTGTACTTATTTTAATTTTAGTATTAGATTTGATAAAATTATATATCATCATTATATATATAATTATAAGTGCTGTAAATATAGCATCTTTCATAAGTTGCATACCCATTATTGGTATTATAGGTAGAAAAGCAAATATTAATAAAGCCATAACCTTTAACCAATTTGGAATTTTTAGTTTTTTTGTATAATTTATGATACAAGAAAACGAAATTATTAGTAGCGAAATCTGAAAAGTAGTATAAATAAATATACCTATATTTGTATTTCCTATTGCTAATCCTAATTTAGTAGCAAGTCCCATTAAAATAGTATGAAGTACTGGATGATGGTTCGTAATCTTTACATTTTCGTCTATTAAAATATTAGAATTAGCTGTGCTATTTTCTTCAATATCCAATCCATAAAATTGCGCTAATTGATATGCTGGGTCTTCCCATACATTTCCAGGATAATATGCAATTATATATGGTAGCCAACAAATTAGTATTATTATAAGTGGCATTATGAATGAATGTTTTACAAATATAAAATTATATATCTTATTTGTACTTTCTTTTACTTCTGTGTTTTGTATTTTTGGTATTAATATATCAAATATGTAATTTATTATTGCTCTGAATAATATATAATATCCTATAAATATTATACTTGCTTTAAATAATTGAAATGTATTTTTAAATATCATATCCCAACTGTTTATTTTATAGTAACTATATCCAAATACCATAAAGAATGAGAACAGTAATGATAATAACACTTTCCATACTTTCTTTCCTTGCTTACTATTTTCTATTATTATAGTTTTATTGAGTAACAGTGCTGTTAAAAAGAATAATAGTAAACTTTTGAAAATATCTTTGTCTAAAGAATAATCAAATTTTAATAACAACTTTGTAAAATAACTTGTATTATCTTTTATTTCTTTAATATCTTCATTTTCTATTATATCTAATTTTAAGCTGAATGAAAGTGTAACAAGCAATGCTAATATTATAATAATTATTTTTCTGTATTTATTTACCTTTAATTTTCTCTGCATCTTTCTTCTCCTTGTATATATCTTTGCATAGTGATTTATCTCTTATTCTTTCAAACTATTATTCACATATTCTACAATTCTTTTTGAATTGTCTATATCTACTGTTTGCACATACTTTTCTCTAAATTTCTTTAATTCTTCATAATCATATGTATTATTTTCTATTATCTTAATAATATCTTTTATATTTTGCTTTGTACTATTTTTCATTTCTTCTTTTAAGTTTATATTTAATCCTCTACTACTTTCATATTTATCTATATCATATAAATAAAAGAACAATGGCTTA
>CALXJE010000001.1 GCA_944388545.1 uncultured Clostridia bacterium | reverse complement strand
TGTTATCCCCCTCTTTTAGGCAGGTTGCCTACGTGTTACTCACCCGTCCGCCACTAAAACTTAAAAAGATTCCACAAACTTCAATTATAGTAAACTATTCTTTCCGTTTACTTCATCACATTAAGTTCCCGTTCGACTTGCATGTCTTAAGTGCGCCGCCAGCGTTCATCCTGAGCCAGAATCAAACTCTTGTTTTAATTCCTTTTCAGTAACTTTCGCTACCGTTCTTTACTTCTTCTCTTTGTACGCTTCGTTATGTTAATCATAACTATCGCTTGGCTTCTCTTACTCTTTATTTTTCAATGTGCTTTCTGTGTTATGTAAATAATCTCGTAACACAGTAAAAATATTGTAACATAGATATATATCTATGTCAACACTTTTTCCGTATTTTTTTAAAATTTTATTAATTATTTTCATAACTAATATTTTTTGCAAACTTTAAACGTTTAACTACTTATAATTATAATTTGTTTTCACCTACATGTCAACTAAAATTACATCTTCTCCTATAACTCTTACTCTGTCCCAAGGAATTTCTGTAGTGTTTTTTCCAGCTAAACTTTTTATTATCCTTCCAGTTTGAGCCACTACAAGACTTTTTATTGTCCCTCTTCCAAATTCAGCGTTTAAATCAACTACAAAACCTAACACCTGACCATTATTTATATTTATAACTTCTCTTTGCTTTAAATCAATTCCTCTACCCATAATACATTATTCTCCTCTTTATTTTAAAATATTATATTAAAATATATGTTTAAAACTTAAGAAAAATGCTCTATAGAACTTTCTATAGAGTTTTTTAAATTCCATTTTCTAATCTTTTTCTCATTCTAGCAATTGCTACTTTTTCTATTCTTGATACTTGAGCCTGTGATATACCTATTTCTTCTGCTAATTCCATTTGTGTTTTATTATCAAAATAACGTCTTTTGATTATATTTTTTTCTTTATCTGATAATTTTTCGATTGCTTGAAGAACACAGATTTTTTCTGTTAAATGTTCCATTTCATTTTTTTCATTTTTTAATTGATCTAATATATATATTACATCTCCACCATCACTGAATGCTGCATCATAAATTGATATTGGCTGAATTGTACTATCCATAGCAAGAATAACATCTTCTTCTGTTTCTCCAACTTTTTCAGCTAAATATTGAATTGTCGGTTCCTCATTTTTTTCGTTTATATATGTTTCTCTAGCTTTTGACACCTTATATGATATATCTCTTAGAGATCTACTTATTCTTAATGTACTGCTATCCCTTAAAAATCTTTTTATCTCGCCTATTATCATTGGTACTGCATATGTAGAAAATTGTACATTTTGATTTATATCAAAATTATTTATTGCTTTAATTAATCCAACTACTCCTACCTGAAATATATCATCAACGTTTTCTCCTCTAAAATTAAATTTCTTAGTTATACTTAGTACTAATCTTAAATTACACTTTATAAATTCGTCTTTTAGTTCTGTTTTTCCTTCTTTTATCTCCTTTAGCATCTTCATTTGATCTTTTTGGGATAATACTGGTAAAGTTGCCGTATTAACCCCTTTTATTTCAACTTTTATATTTTTCACTTGTATCCTCCTATAATTTTATCTTTAGTTATATTTTTTACAAATTATGGAAAAATTATTACAATTAACAAAAGAATTCCTTTTTTAGACGATTTATTACTTTTTTCTCAATTCTTGATATATATGATTGTGATATACCTAGTTTATCTGCAACTTCTTTTTGAGTAAGTTCATCTTTACCTTGAAACCCATATCTTAATTCCATTATCATTTTTTCTCTATCATTAAGACTCATTATAGCTCTTCTTAATACCTTTCTATTATCGCTTTCCTCTACTTCTTTATACACAGTATCATTATCACTACCTAGTATATCTACTAAAGATAAATCATTCCCTTCTCCATCTATGTTAATAGGCTCATCTATTGAGATTTCTGTTTTGGTTCTTTGCACTTTCCTTAAATGCATAAGTATTTCATTTTCTATACATCTTGATGCGTAAGTTGCAAGTTTTATGTTTTTATCTAGATTAAAGCTGTTTATTGCTTTCATTAAACCTATAGTTCCTATAGATATTAGGTCTTCTATATTTACTCCTGAATTCTCAAATTTTTTAGCTATATATACTACCAATCTTAGATTTTTTTCAATTAATTTTTTTCTTGCTTCATCATCTTTTTCCATAAGTTTGGTTAAAAGTTCAGTTTCTTCTTTTTTACTAAGCGGAGGTGGAAGCTTTTCTGAACCTCCTATATAATAGACCTCTTGTTCACCCATTCCTAGATATTGTATTACTATTTGATATTTCTTTTTTAAATAATTTTTTATATTCATACATAAATCCCTCCTAATATTTCTTCGTATACTTCATAATTCATTATCATGTCGTATCCTAATTGATTTTTTATATTATTTTCTGTAAAACATATCACTACATCTGCAAATTTTATGTTGTTTTCTTTTTTTATAATTACATTATTAACTATATATCCCTTTTGTACTCCTTTCCCTGCTATTGTACTTAGCTCTATTTCTACCTCTTTATAACTCGACACATCTATATTATTTTTTTTATTTGCAAAAAAAATCATTCTTCCGGTATTTATATGTCTACATGTATTGCCTGTATCTATAAAACCTTTATATTGTATATATTTTCCATTATTTTGAATATATACATCATATAATAGGTTTTCTTTTTTTAGTTTTAATTTAAATATTCGCCATATTTCATTGTTTATTATATATATTACAACTGAGCCTATAATATATATGACAATTTTTATAATGCTATTATTTATATTTACATTAAACAAAGTAATTATAATTAAATATGTACCTAAATTTATTATTGTTATAAAATAAAATGTAATTATTTCTTTTATATATTTTTTTAAGCTCTTTGGTAAAAAACATATATATACCATAACAAAAGAAAGTGATAATTTTGCTACTACATAATTTAAGTAGTTTAATTTTAAAACAAGCATAATACATACATAAATACTACCTATTATACTTGCTAATATTTTTTTTATTAATTTATTTTTTTCTTTTAAAAAATTAGATGTTTGGAATAATAAAAGATAATTCATGATTAAATTTTCTATAAATATATAATCTATGTATACTATCAATTTATCACCTAACAATATTATAGTTACTTGATAAGATAAAAAATGTAGAATTAAAGTCTAAATATAAGAAATAAATTTCGAATTAATAGTTAAAATGTCAGAAAATAAACTTGTACTTATGTACAAGTTTTAAAATAAAGAAAAGATTTTTGTTATAACAGCTGAAGCTATTATTTGAGTAATAGTTATTACTATTATAAACCAAACTATGGTATCATATTCAAAGTTTTCTCTTGATGATTGTGCCACATAAACTACAATTAAACTAATCAACAAATTTATTATTATATTCAACATGAAAACTCCAAATGTTATTTCAGATAAAAGAAAAAATGTTGGAAGTATTTTAATTACTAAATATATTATAACATTAGTAAGATATCCATACTTATCTGTTATAATGTATAATACTACCCCTATTATTATAAAATATAAAATGGAAAATAATGAAGTCGTGCTAAGCACAGATAATAATTCTACCATATTCTACCTCCTATTATTATAAATTTATAATATAATAATAATAATACTATGTCAAGACTGCATAAATTTTATTTAATAATACTATTAAAAAATATATACATATATATTTTGGTCTAAGATGTTCACCTTGCAATTATTTATTTATAGCCAAAAAAGAACATATATCTTTGAAACTAGATATATGCTCTTTTATTATAATTAATTTAAGTTTTATTATATTCTTTTTTTACCTTTCTTATTTCTATAAGTATCATTCATCAATTTTATATTCTCTTTTGTGTATCCTAAAACCATCTCACTATTTTTACTTGCAATAGTATTCCAAATTTCATTAAATACTTCTTTCTTTGCTTTTGTTACTAATTCCATACTTGCAATAGTATATACTTTACCACTATTTGTCATAATTTTTATTGATTGATTTGATTTGATTCCATTTACTCTATATTCATATGGATACATCCAAACAACATCTTTATAATTTATTGCAACAAATTTTCCATTAAAGTTAATAATATAATTATCTGTTAAATATAAATGGGCTTTTTTATAATAAAATGCATTTTGGCTATCCATTTCATTATCTAACTCACCAGCTAGCCCTTGCTCTAATCTGTTTATACTAGCATTAAAGCTTATAAGTTTTATTAATATTACTATAATTCCTACTACACCTGTTACTAAAGCTATTATAAATAGAAGGGTTAAAAATGATGCTGATGAATTTTCTTTTATTGTCATATCCAAATATACTGATCCGAAATAATCATTAAAACTATCTAAAGTTATTTTTTCTGATTCTTCTAATCCTTCATTATACGCTTCTATTGCTAATTTTTTTATTTCTTCTGTTGTCACTTTAGTTATTCCTTCTGCTCTAATAGGACTTGTTTCAATTCCTTCTACATTTAGTCTTGCAAAGTCTGATGGACTCATGTATGCAATATATAAATAATTATTATCTGCTATTATGTAATAACTATTTTCTGTCTCTTCGCTAACTGCAAATTGATATGGCGTATAACTTACATCTACATATGCTTTTTTGTCTGATTTACTATCTGCACTAATAATTATAGAATTTAAATCTGTCATTTCTTTATTTGTTTTATCAACTACTTCAGCTTTTAATAATATAAATATAAAAGATACTACTATTACTACCATAAATATTATTAATTTAATAACCATAGAATTCTTTTCTTTTTTTATATTAATATTTCTTAATTTTTTCATCTTAAAATCACCCCAATAATATTTTAGCATATTTATTTTTAAATACAATTATTATATATAAATAAACCCGCACAAAAATACGGGGTTATCTATTATATCTTAATTTTTTATATTATTCTCTGTTTCTTAAGAAAGGAGGGATATCCCAATCATTCATATAATCATTCATTCTCGTTTGAGGTTTTCCATAGCTTGTTGTTTCGAATGTATTATTTTTTGCTTCTTCTACAAATTTATTGGCTGTATTTTCGTCCAAAGCCCATTTATTAAAGCCAGTAGCTATAACAGTTATTACAATTTCATTTTCTATAGCTTCATCTATTACTGCACCAAATATTATGTTAGCATCAGGATCTACAGATTTTTGAACTAATTCAGCTGCTTCATTAATTTCAAGTAATCCTAAATCTTTTCCACCAGTTATATTTATTAATACTCCACCTGCACCTTCAATAGATGTTTCAAGAAGAGGGCTATGAATAGCTTGTCTAGCTGCTTCTTGTGCTCTATTTTCTCCTGTTGCTCTACCAATACCCATATGAGCTACACCTGCATTTAGCATAATAGTTTTAACATCAGCAAAATCTAGATTTACTAATCCTGGTACTGTTATAAGATCAGAAATACCTTGAACACCTTGACGAAGCACATCATCTGCCATTCTTAAAGCTTCTACTACTGAAGTTTGTTTTTCTACAACCTGTAATAATTTTTCATTTGGTATAGTAATTAAAGTATCTACATTTTGTTTTAATTGTTCTATGCCAGACTCCGCTTGTTTCATTCTTCTTTTTCCTTCAAATGGGAATGGCTTTGTTACAACACCTACTGTTAGTATCCCCATTTCTTTAGCTATCTCTGCTACTATTGGTGCTGCTCCAGTACCTGTTCCTCCTCCCATTCCAGATGTTACAAATACCATATCTGCACCTTTAATAGCTTCAGCTATTTCTGCTTTTGATTCCTCTGCACTACATTCACCTACGCTAGGATCTCCTCCTGCACCAAGACCTCTTGTAAGTTTATCTCCTATTTGTATTTTTCCTTCAGCCTTTGATACATCTAATGCTTGTTTATCTGTATTTATTGCTATAAATTCTACTCCTCTTAGTCCGGCATCTACCATTCTATTTACAGCATTTCCTCCTGCTCCACCGACACCTATTACTTTAATAGTTGCTGTTCCTGATTGATTAATGATTTCTCCCATTTGATTTTCCTCCTCTTAAATTTCTATATCCTCTTTATCTTTTTTTAGTAAATTAAAAAACTTTTCTTTTGTCCCTTTAAAAAATTCTGATATTTTTTGTTTTACCCCTGGTTCAGTTATTATTTCTACTTCACTGTTTACATGCTTACTAAGTCCTATTCCTGATATATGTTTAACCATTCCAAATGCAACTGTGTGTTGAGGTTTTATAACGTTAATTAATTTTGGGCTACATATCCTTACTTGTCCTACTTTTAATGTAAGTACTGCTAGTTCTTCTGAACCCACAATATTACTTATTCCTTGTCCTGTTAATACTAAACAATCATATTTACCTGTCATATTATTATCTGCTAATACTTTTCGTATAATTTGATATACCTCTTTAATTCTAGCTTCTATTATCTTTACTATATCACTGCATTTTATGTTACTATCTGCTACATTATTAGATTTTATAGTATTCAATTTTACTTCATGATTATTAGATATCATTGCTTCTATTGCTAAATTATATTGTCTCTTTAGCCTTTCTGCTTCTTCTTGAGAAATACCTAGTGTCATAGCTATATCATTAGTTATATGATGTCCTCCTATTGGAAGTGTTTCATAAAACTCTAGTCTTGAATCTTTATATACGGATATATCTGTATGGGCAGCACCCATATCTAACATTAACACTCCCATATCTTTTTCTTCTGGCATTAATACTATATTTGAAGTTGCTAAAGTTTCTAGTATAAGTCCATCTATCTTTAATTCTGCCATATTAAGTGTTTCAACCACATCTTTTATATATTCTCCATTTGCAATAACTACATCTAAGTCTACTCCAAATTCTTTTGAAAATGCACCTATAGGTTCTTCTTTATATTCTCGTTCATTTACAAAATATTTATATGGTATTAAATCTATAACTTGTTCATTATCGTTTATTCTTATTCCAGTCTGTACTTGATCAAACAACGAATAGATATCATCATATGATAACCCATCATCTGGTTTTGCTACTCTGCCTTTACATTTAATTTTCTCTATTCTAACATTCATTCCTTTTATATTTACATATGAGGAATTAATATAAAGTCCCGATGTTTCCTCCGCTTCCGTTATAGCTTTTACTATAGATTTTGCTACTTCTGATTTATTTATTATTCTTCCTTTTGTTATCCCTTCTGAATCTGATAATCCATAGCCAATAACTTCTATTTCATTAAATTTATTAACTTGTCCTACTACAACAGCCGTTTTGGAAGCTCCAATGTCAAGCGAAACTATAATGTCACCAATTGCCATTTAATCTCCCTCCATTTTCATTACGTATATAATACATTTTTTCTTTCAAAAATGCAATAGTTTTAACCGAATTTTTGTAATATTTTTGTAACTTATTTGTCATATTGTGTAGGTATTTCCTATTTATACCAAATTTCTTCTAATTTTTATATTTTTCTTATATTTACATACAAGATATATAGTAAAAAAATTATGCTTGTTACATTTTTAAAATAGTAAAAAACAATTATACAAAAAATTGATAATAATCCTAAATTTAATATAGAAACGAAATTAATAATTTTATTTATTTTTTTCTTATTTGTTATAAATATAGCATTAACAAAAGATTTTAGTACATTAAATCCATCAAGCGGATATATTGGAAGTAAATTAAGTAGTGCCAAAAACAAATTTATTTCGTATACAAAATTTATTTTTCTAAATACGAACGCCATAATTAAATTAGATAAAGGTCCTGCTAAAAATATAATCATATCTTTTAAATAATAAATTCTATTTTTATATTTGTATTCATATTTAAAATAAGCTGTCATTCCACAAATACTAATAAAAACTTTTCTTAATTTTTTATTAAGAAAAGTAGCAATTAGTATATGTGATAATTCGTGATACATTGCAAAAAGCAAACAAATATAGTATTTACTCAAATAATTCATTATATTGTCTGATATACTAGACACTAAAAAAGTTATGATAAGTAAATACTCTATTTCTATTATTATTTCTTTTAGATTAATTTTAATTCCCATTATATTCCTTATATATCCAATACTTTTCCAGGATCAATCTTTACATTATTTATTACTACTTCAAAATGAAGGTGAGGACCTGTTACATATCCTGTATCGCCCATTTTACCTATGGTATCTCCTGCTTTTACAGTTACTCCTTGCTTTATGCTTACACTATCCATATGAGCATACTTAGTAACAACTTTACCATTTGTAATTTCAACAAAATTACCATTATATTTATTATTTGCAACCTTGGTAACCTTACCATCAATACTTGACACTATTTTTGTTCCTTTAACATTTGCAATATCTATACCTGTATGATATGAGTCAATATCCTCAAATATTACTTCTCTTGCTCCAAAAGGAGATGATAAAGTCCCTGTAGTTGGCATTACAAACTTAATATTATTTTCTTTTATATATGCTAAATATGGATCTTGACTACTAATTGCACTTACTGCTTCTTTCTTTTCAGAAATATTAACACTTTCCTCATCTTCTTTTATACTAACTCCTACACCGTTATTCTCAGAAGTTTCAGTTTTTTCTTCTTGTTTAGGTTCTTCTTTAACATCATTATATATGACTACATTTTTTTTATTATCCTCAGAAAATTTGTTTTTAATATCCACATATATTCTCTTAATTTTATTTTCAATCTTGTCAGGAATAATCTTTGAAATCCCACTATAACAATATTTTGAAACTGATTTTGCTCCTTTTAGTATACTACTTATTGGATAATTTCTGTTATATTCTTCTTTTAACATTTTAACATATTTATTGTTAGTGATTAATTTTATATCTAACATATTACATGAAATTATTAATATTAGTATGCACATAGCACTAATTGACTGTATCCATAATTTCATTTTTATATTAAATAATATTTTTTTTAAAAACTTTTTATTAGTAGTTTCTTCTTTATTTAATCTTTTACTAATTGTATTATTTCTTTTATATACTCTTTCTACATTATCTTTTGTAAATTTTCTATTGTTTGAATATTTATTATAACCACTTACACTATTTGCCCTAAGACATCTTTTTGCAACTATTCCTTCCATATTTTATCCACCTCAAAAAATAACTTATCCATATACTCTAAATATATTGGATAAGTTATTTTTTATTACATATATTCTAATTAATTACAAAATTTGTCCTGTTAAATACCATAAATTGTTTTTTGTTATCTTTACCTTTTTAATTTTTCCAACATCTCTTTCATTTGCCGTAAACACAACTACTTTATTTGAAGACGTTCTTCCAGTATACATATTTTCATTGTTTTTACTTTTTCCTTCAATTAATATATTAAATGTTTTGCCTATATATGCTTCATTTTCACTGTTTATTGTATCTTCAAATAATTTTTTTAATCTCTCTAATCTTTCACTTTTTATCTTTTCATCTATTTGATTTTCCATTTTTTCTGCAACAGTACCTTTTCTTATAGAATAAATAAACATATATATTTGACTAAAGTTTACTTTTTTTACTACATCTAAGGTTTCTAAAAAATCTTCTTCTGTTTCTCCTGGAAATCCTACTATTATATCTGTTGAAAAACTTACATCCGAAATTTTTTCTTTCATTTTTCTCACTAATTCTAAATATTCTTCTTTAGTATATTTTCTATTCATACTCTTTAAAATACTGGTACTTCCAGACTGAAGTGGCAAATGTATCTGCCTTGATATTTTTGGATTTTCATTTATATATTCTATCAATTCATCACTAAAATCTTTTGGGTGCGGTGACATGAATTTAATAATTTCTACTCCTTTTATTTTATCTATTTCTTTTAATAACTTAACAAAATTATATTCTTTTAACTCTTCTACATCTTGTTTTCTAAAATCATTTCCATATGAATTTACGTTCTGACCAAGTAATGTTATTTCTTTATATCCGCTTTTTGCTAGATACCTTATATCTTTTATAATATCGTCTGGTAATCGACTTTTTTCTCTTCCTCTTACGTAGGGTACTATACAATACGAACAAAAATTATTGCAACCATATATTATAGATACAGATGCTTTTACTCCTTCATCATAAATTATTGGTATATTCTCTACTAGCTCTTTTTTATCCTCAACATACTCTACTATCTTTTGCTTTTCTTTCATTGCTAGATATAACGATTTAGCAAAATTATGCATACTATGTGTTCCTAAAAGTACATCTACAAACCTATATGATTTTTTTATTTTATCTATTACATGTTTTTGCTGAGTCATACATCCTACTACACATATATATAACTCATTATCTTTTAATTTTCTCTTCTTTAATGTACCTAATCTTCCATATAATTTATCTTCTGCATTTTCTCTTATTGAACATGTATTAAAAAGTATAACATTAGCATTATTTATATCATCGGTTTTAGTCATTCCCATTTTTGATAAAATCCCATTATATTTCATAGAATCATTTTCATTTAATGCACAACCCATTGTATCAATATAATATTTATATTTTTTTTCTTTTAATAAACTTTTTATTTTATTCTCATAATTTACAGTATATTTCACTTTATTCACCCTTTTTCCAACCTATTTTAGCATATGTTATGTATACTGTCAACTAAAAAGATAAGGTCTATACAGTTAATTATTTTTTATTTATATACATTAGATATTTTTACTTAATTTTTTATCATATTTGTATTGTTTTATGCACAAAAAAGCTAGTTATACTTTTATTTAGTGTAACTAACTTTTTTATATCTAAACTCTACTTATGTTTATTAATTAACATTTATTTAAATATTTTGTAATATTTATTATATTATACTATTAATTTTACTAAAATTATAATAAGTTGCTGAATTCATGTTTATAATATTTAAAACGTTATCCTCTTTAGAATAGAAACCATAATATGGCGTTACTACTGTACTAGTTAAAGTATTTTCTCCGTCTATTATACAAGTTTCATTATTTAATATCAAACAATAATAATCATTAATTGTATAGTTATTATTTCTACTTATTATGTTCATTTGCTCAATCGCTGTAAGCCCATATTCTGATAGGTTACTTGCTATATATTGTATTGCTCTTTGTCCCTTATATACTTCGTATTTTCCTTCATAATAGTAATTTGTAATATCTTCTTTATTTTTATAATATTTAAAACTACCGTTATTTGATAAAATTAATAAAGATCCGTTTTGTTCCTGCCATGTTTGACCTGAAATTAAATCTTCTGAATATTCTTCATAATTTTCTTTTATATAATCAACTGTTTCTTTTACTACTTTTCCCCCTACTTTAAAAACAAATATAATCATTAATATGGATAATATTAATCCTATAATAGATAATATTATTCCAGTTACTGGCATAGCAGGTTTACTTTTCAATGCAAGTGAAACTATACCAAATATTAATGCTAGTATACCACATAGAATACTCGGTATAAAAGTCCAACACATTACTATTGATATTATTCCAAGTGTTAATGATGCAATTCCAAACCCACTCGTCTTTTTTTCTATATTATTTTTCATTTTTATTCTCCTATTTTTAATTAAATTTGTTTTTATTATATTATATATATTTATATCTTGCAATAATATATTCTAGGTTTTTCTCAAAAAAATAGCAATAGATAATCATACTCTATTGCCATCTTCATATTAACATCTTTCCATGTATTCACCAGTTCTTGTATCAATACGAATTCTATCTCCTATTTCAACAAATATTGGCACATTAAATTCTACACCTGTTTCTACTTTAGCTGGTTTTGTTGTTCCTGTAGATGTAGCACCTTTTATTCCTGGTTCTGTATATACAACTTCAAGTTCTACAAACAATGGTGGTTCTACACCAAATACTTTTCCTTTATATGATAATACTTTTACATTCATATTATCTTTAAGATATGGTAATATATCTTCTACATCTTCTTTAGATAATTCTAATTGTTCAAAAGTATTGTTATCCATAAATGTATATGTCTCACCATCATTATATAAAAATTGCATTTCTGTAATAGTTATTTGTGCTTCTTCAAATTTCTCAGATGGATTAAATGTTTTTTCCATTGTTGTATTATTTATTATATTCTTTATTTTTGTTCTTACAAATGATGCTCCTTTACCTGGTTTAACATGTTTAAACTCTATAATTCTATATACATTTCCATCCATTTCAAATGTTGTACCATTTCTAAAATCACCTGCTAATACCATAAATACCTCCAAAATTTATTTGATTTTTTCTACTAATGCTGCAAATCCTTTGCTATCTGATACTGCCATTTCAGCTAACATTTTTCTATTTATGTTTATATTAGCTTTCTTTAAACCAGAAATAAATCTACTATATGACATTCCATTAAGTCTTGCTGCTGCATTTATTCTAGCTATCCATAATCTTCTAAAATCTCTCTTTTTATTTTTTCTTCCAACATAAGCATACATACCTGATTTCATAACAGCTTGATTAGCCATTCTAAATCTTACACTTTTTGCTCCATAATATCCTTTTGCTCTTTTTAATATTTTTTTATGTCTTGCTCTTGTTGTAACTGCTCCTTTTACTCTTGCCACAATAATTCCTCCTAACCTACTTTAATTTATCCATTATTGATATGGTAATAATTTTTTCATTGCTTTACTATTTGCTGAATCAACATATGCTGTTTCTCTTAAACTTCTTTTTCTTTTAGAGCTTTTACCTGTTAATTTATGCGCCCTATTTGCTATTGTTTTTTTAGCAAGTCCTGATTTTGTAATTTTTACTCTTTTTTTTGTACCGCTATGGCTTTTCATTTTTGGCATAATTTATTCCTCCTTATTTGCTTTGTTTTGGTGATATTATAACATTTAAGAATTTTCCTTCAAGCTTTGGCTCTTTTTCTACTTGACCATCTTCTATTAAAGAAATAAATTTATCTATTATTTCTCTTCCTTTATTAACGAAACTAAGTTCTCTTCCTTTAAATCTTAAAGAAACTTTAACTTTATCTCCTGATTTTAAGAATTTATTAGCATTTTTTGCCTTAACTTCTAAATCATGAGTATCAATATTTGCTGAAAGTCTAATCTCTTTTATTTCGATAACTTTTTGTTTTTTTCTAGCTTCTTTTTCTTTTTTGGCCATTTCGAATTTGAATTTACTGTAATCAAGTATTTTACAAACTGGTGGATTACTAGAAGCTCCTACTAGTACTAAATCTTTATCCTGATCGTAGGCTTTTTCAATAGCATCTTTTAATGACATTTCTCCTAATCTTTCACCATTTTCGCTAATTACTTGTACAATATTAGCCCTAATTTGCTCATTTATTAAAAAATCTTGTTTTATACTAATACACCCCCATAATAATAAAAGATTGCTTAAAGCTTAAGCAATCTTCTCACATACAAAAAAATTAAAATATTTATTTATAATATATTTAAACAATTTTTGTATTACCTTAACTAAGACAAAACTCGTAAGGTGAGAAGATAACTTCTACTTTATAAATAATATTATACTTTATTTTTTTTATTTGTCAATATATTTTATTTTTAAGTTTCTCCATTTTTCTATATTTTTATATTTGGATAATATTAATAATACATTATTTGAGTTAGCCTCCTATCCTTTTTTCACAACTTGCTATTTCTTTTACTACTTTAACTCTTCTATAACTACATTTTGAGCAATCTATTTTTCTAAAAGAACTATATATTTTTAATATTTCTTCTCTTTTTTGATTATACCT